>NZ_JBEXLC010000169.1:0-19219 GCF_040609795.1 Nocardia sp. NPDC004604 | reverse complement strand
CCAGAACCATTTATTGCTGAGCAACAAACAGTAGTGAATGAGGATGTGGAAGCGACTTCTGAATCATCAAATGAGAATGAAATAGAAATTATTCGGCCTGGCTGGGCCGCAGACTGGCCGAGGCACTGGAGTACGCCTCCGCGCACGGCGTGCTGCACCGGGATGTGAAACCGGCCAATATCCTGCTCACCGCCGAAGCGGTACCGAAACTGGCCGATTTCAATATCAGCTTCAGCCGCAATGTGGCTGGCACCAGTCCGGTCGCCTATTTCGGCGGATCGCTGGCGTATATGTCGCCCGAGCAGTTGGAGGCCTGCCATCCCGGCCGCGAGCGCACCGCCGAGGATCTGGACACCCGCTCCGATATCTACGCCCTCGGTGTGGTGCTCTGGGAATTGCTGACCGGCGCGAAACCGTTCGATGATTCCACCGCGACCGCGACCGAACACGGCGACGATACGGCACTGGAGGGCATGCTGGAACGCCGCACCTCCGGGGTGGATGAGATTGCGCTGCAACGCGTTCCGGCGAACTGCCCAGCGGCGCTGCGGCGGGTGTTGCTGACCTGTCTGGAATCGGATCGGACGCGGCGCTGGTCCAATGGCGCGGTGCTGGCCAAGCAGTTCGATCTGTGCATGGACCCCAGGGCCCGGGATCTGGTCGACCCGCCGCCCGGCAGTTGGCGGCTGCGGATGCGGGCGTGGCGACTCGTGATCGTCACGCTGGCCATCGGGATCCCGAATATCCTCGCCTCGGCCTACAACATCCAGCACAATCAGCATCTGATCGTGGACCGGCTGCCCGCCGATGCCGGGCGCACCTTCATGATCATCACCACCGTGGTGAACGGCATCTTCTTCCCGCTGGGCGCGACGCTGATCCTCTATATGGGCCGAAGAGTGATGACGGTGCCGTACGGGCTGCGCCGAGGGCGACGGTACGATTCGGAGACGCTCCGGCTGGCCAGAGCGGATTCCCTACTGTTCGGCGATAGGGCTGTCGTGGTCGTCTTCTCGCTGTGGGTCATCGCCGGATTCACCTTCCCGATCGCGCTGGATGCGGCGGCCGGGGATGTGCCAGCACGCGCGCTGCTGCACTTCCTCACCTCGATCGTGGTGTGTGGTGCGATCGCGGTGGCGTACCCGTTCTTCCTGGTTTGCTTCTACATGGTCCGCTGCATCTATCCGATCTTCCTGCGGCACGGGGAGATCAGCACCGAGGACGCGGTGTGGCTGCGCGGTCTGGACCGCCGTGCCAATCTGTATCTGGCGGTCGCGGCATCGGTGCCGCTGCTCGCGGTGGCCGGGGTGACCTTCCTACCACCGGAGGATATTCCGATGGTGATCGCCGCGGTGCG
This sequence comes from Nocardia sp. NPDC004604, assembly GCF_040609795.1. Taxonomy (NCBI): domain Bacteria; kingdom Bacillati; phylum Actinomycetota; class Actinomycetes; order Mycobacteriales; family Nocardiaceae; genus Nocardia; species Nocardia sp. NPDC004604. Next base: position 17,862 of record NZ_JBEXLC010000169.1, on the reverse strand, counting down.
CGTGCTGTGTGTGGGCGGCATTATCGCGTTCATCGGCTCCTACCTGCTCTTCCGCGCGCTGGAGGCCGATCTGCGCGCACTGGAGCGGGTAGTTGCGCCCGAGGAAACCCTGGACCGGGAACTAGTGTCGGCAGGGCGGGAGCGCGGCACACCCGCCACGCTGGAGCGGCCATCGTGACATCTGCCGATTTCGCGTATCGCGGCGAGACCGACCCCATCAGACAATTCACCGAAGACTGGCAGCGCTGCCTTCGTGGCGATCGGACCGAACCGCCCCTGATCGCCGAATACGTCCCCGACGGCACCCGGGTGCGGCTGGCGGTACTTACCGATCTGGTCCGGATAGACCTGCGTCATCGCTGGGACCGGGCGGGTCTCGGCAAACGCATCACCGAGTACCGCAAGGAATTTCCCGAGGTCGAGGATAGTGCGGGATTGGTCGACCTGATCTGCGAGGAGTTCCTGGCCCGGCGCCGGTACGGCCCGCTCGAACTGGATGAATTCCTCACCGAATATCCGGAGCTGGCGCCGGACCTCCGCGCGCGGCTGAGCGATTTCGCAGACGAAGGCGATACCGCGGCGGATACCGAGCGCGCGGCCGCGCTGGTCGCCGACCTGCGTCCGGGCCGCCGCATCGACGACTTCGATCTGCTCACCGATCTGGGCACCGGCACACTCGGCCGGGTCTTCCTCGCCCGGCAGCGATCCATGCAGCGCCTCGTCGCCGTGCGGCTTTCGGCCGGTCGGGCGGCTGGCGGGCACAGCATGGCGCAACTGGACCACCCGCATCTGGTGCGGGTTTTCGATCAGCGCCTGGTCACCGCCACACCGGAGGCGGAACCGGAGACGACCGCATCGACGCGTCTGGTCTACATGCAGTACCTGCCCGGCGGCACGGCGGCCGGGGTGCTCGAGCAACGTCGGCGCGGTGCGGAGACCGACGGTGGCGTCCTGCTACTGCGCGCCATCGATACGGCCATGGAAGCCAAAGGCGAAATCCGCCCGGCCGACTCTAGTGTGCGCGCCGAAATCGCCACACTCAGTTGGCCGGAGACGGTCACCTGGATCGGCAGGCGACTGGCGGACGCGCTCAATTACGCCGAGCAGCGCGGCGTACTGCACCGCGATATCAAACCGGCCAATGTGCTGTTCACCGCCGAGGGCATACCCAAGCTCGCCGATTTCGCGGTGCGTACGGCCGCGCCGCGATCGGTGACGAATTCGGTAGCGGTCGAACCGGATTCGCTGCCGTACCGCTCCCCGGAACAGCTGGCCGGACTGCTCGACCCGGCCGCCCCGGCACCGGGTCCGCGCAGCGATATCTTTTCCCTCGGCGCATTGCTGTGGGAACTGCTCACCGGCGCAGCCCCCTTCGACGATCCGCCGATGCCCGCCGATCCGGATGCCCGCGCCGAAACCTTCGCGACCATGGTGCGCCTGCGCGAGCACGGCGTCACCGACGCGACGCTGGCGCAACTGCCCGCGGACACACCGAGCGCCCTGCGCCGGGTGCTGCTCGAATGTCTGCAGGCGGATCCGCAACGGCGCTGGGGCAATGGCGCCGAACTCGCCGCACAACTCGATCTGTGCCTCGACGCCCGCGCTAGGGAGTTGGTCGATCCGGCACCGACCAGCCTGGCCTATCGGGCCCGCCGCTGGCTGCTGCCGATCCTCGGGCTGTGCATCGGCGTGCCGAATGTGCTCGCCAGCCTCTACAACATCAACCTGAACCAGTCGCTGGTCATCGATCGGATGTCGGCGGCCGATCAGGAACGGTTCGCCACGGTGGGTCTGATCAATAATCTGATCACCTTCCCGATCGCCGCACTGCTGCTGCTGTTCCTCACCCGCCGTCCGCTGACCATCGGATTGCGACTCTCGCGCGGTCGCGAATACTCCCCGCGCCTGCTGGCCGCGGCGCGGCGTGACACCTTGCACATGGGTGACTGGGCGGTCTGGGTGCCGTTCAGCTTCTGGCTGGTCTCCGGGGTGGGATGGCCATTGGCACTCGCCTTCTCCGGCGTCGATCTGCCACGGCAGACCTTCTTTCATTTCTTTGCCGCACAACTGGTTTGCGCCGCAATCGCACTCGCCTACCCGTTCTTCCCGATCATGATCTTCGCGGTGCGGTCGGTGTATCCGCAGCTGCTGGTGCGCGGCGGCATCGGTGCCAAGGACGCACGGCAATTGCGCAAGGTCGCCGCGCGCGGCAATTTCTATCTGGGTGTGGCCGCGTCGGTTCCGCTGCTCAGCGTGGCCAGTGCGACCTTCGTCGACGCCGCCGATCTGAATCTGGTCCTCTTTCCGGTGCGGGTGCTCAGCGTGGGTGGCATCCTGGCGTTCGTGCTCAGCTATCGGTTGGCCCGCATGCTCGAGGCCGATCTGCTGGCCCTGGCGCGGGCGATTCCGCAACGGCAGCGATGACCAGCGCGCGGCCGTTCGGGCGGCTGGTCAGTCTGTCCCATGTGCATGACCCGGCGACGACACCGCTATTTCCCGGTGATCCGGAATTCCGCACCGATATCGCCGCGACGGTGGCGAACGACGGCTATTACCTGCGCCATATCCAGCAGGGCGAGCACACCGGAACCCATTGGGGCGCACCGATTCACTTCCATGCCGACGGGCTGGCCGCCGACGAACTCGATCTCGAGGATCTATTGCTGCCCGCGGTGAAAATCGACGTGCGGGATCAGTGTGCGCACGATCGGGATTATGCGATCAGCGTCGATGACCTGAAGCAGTGGGAAAGTCGGCACGGGCGTATTCCCGATGGGTCGGCGGTAGTGGCGTGGACCGGGTGGGACGGGAAATGGGGGACGCCGGAGTTCATCGGCACCGACGAAAGTGCCTACCATCAGCCGGGATTCGCGGTCCAGACGGTCGAATGGCTATTGCGGACCGGGCGGCTCGGGCGGCGCGGGGCACTCGGCATCGATACCTTCGGCCCGGATCTGGGGACCGACGATACCTATGCGGTATCGAAGCTGCTATATCGCGAGCACCGGATCAGCCTGGAGTGTCTGGCAAATCTCGCCGAACTGCCCGCGACAGGGGCCTGGGTGCTCGTTGGCGGCGCGCTCTATCGGGGCGGGTCGGGTTCGCCCGCAACGATATTCGCGCTCATGCCATGAGTGCTGGTCGAACCGCGACGGTTGCCGTGTGCACCGCGACGGCGGGTTGAAATCAGCCGCCGTAGACCTTCGGGTCGAGGGTGCCGATATAGGGCAGGTCGCGGTAGCGCTCCGCGTAATCGAGGCCGTAGCCGACGACGAATTCATTCGGGATATCGAAGCCGACATGGGCGACGTCCACATGGGTGCGTAGCGCGTCCGGTTTGCGTAGCAGGGTGACGACCTCGAGTGAGGCCGGATTGCGGGTGGACAGATTGCGCTTGAGCCAGGACAGCGTGAGACCGGAGTCGATGATGTCCTCGACGATCAGCACATTGCGGCCCGCGATGTCCTTGTCCAGATCCTTCATGATGCGCACGACGCCGGAGGACGAGGTCGAAGATCCATAAGAGGAGACCGCCATGAATTCCATCTGCGTGGGAATCGGCAATGCCTTGGCAAGGTCGGTCATGAAGAAGATCGCGCCCTTGAGGACGCCGACGAGCAGCAGATCACCCTCGGGGGCATCGGCCGGATAGCGCTTGGCAATGAGTTCGGCCAGCTCCTGGGTCTTGGCCGCAATCTCTTCCTCGGTGATCAGCACCGACGCGATATCGCCCTCGTACACGTCAGTTGGTTTCCCTTCCGGTGTTGTATCGGCGGCGTTCCAGGCCCTTCGTGGGCCCGCCCGTCGCCCACCGCCACCCTCAACGGACGGCCTGCGGCCGACTGTACCTGTCTCTCCGGGCCCGTCGTGCGCGCCGCGGGCGTCGCTTCCAACCGATCCATTATGTGTCATCGGCTCCCATGCAAACGCAAAGTCAGCCTGCCATGTTCGCGCGCCGCGACCAACCTGCTACCCGGCGCTCCGCCGCCGACGGCGACACCGCCCTGACCGCGCCATGCGGTAATCAATTCGTCAACCGCCTGTAAATGCTTGTTGGTCAGCGCTTTAGCACCACCGGCCCGCAACCATGCACGAATCGCGCGTCGGCGCAATGCCGCGGGGGCAGTGGCGAGTGTCTCGATCGAGAGGGTCGGGCAATCACTGTCCGCGCCGTCATTGTGAGGACCGTCACCCCCGCTCGGCCCGCCCGCACGCACCGGAGCAGCACTCGCGACGTGCAACAGTTCGTCGGCCAGCGCGTCGAGTACCGCACCGTCATCGCGTAACTGCTCGGCCGTGCGGGCCAGCGCCCCCGCAACCCCACCGCCGAGTACCTCCTCCAATAACGGCAACACCTCATGGCGCAACCGCACCCTGGTGAATTCCGGCGCCGAATTGTGCGGATCCTCGTGCGGGGTCAACCCGAGATCGGCACACAACTGCCTGGTCACCGCGCGCCGCACCCCGAGCAACGGCCGCCCCCAAGGCTCCGCGAATGCCGCCATCCCCTGAATCGACCGCCCACCCGAACCCCGCGCGAGTCCGAGCAATACGGTTTCGGCCTGATCATCGAGGGTGTGCCCGAGCAGGACGGGTAGCCCGCCGCGTGCCGCATCGAGCGCCGCATACCGAGCCTGGCGCGCTGCAGCCTCCAGTCCCCCGGCACTGCCCACCTCGACCGGGAGCACATGTGCCGATCGACATCCGAGCGACAATGCCTTCGCCGCGGCCTCGGCCGCAACCTTGTCCGATCCGGACTGCAGCTGATGATCGACGACGAGCGCGTCAACCGCGGCGGCCTCGACCACCGCAGCGGCGGTCAGCGCCAGCGAATCCGCACCGCCGGACAATGCGACCGCCACGCCCTGCCCCGCGTCCGGCGCATAATCGGCCAGCCACCCCCGCACCGCGCGCCGCACCTCGAGCACCGCCCCGGTCTCGGGCAGCCGCCGCGAACTCCCCGGCGCCCCGCCAGCCGCACGCGTCATACCCGGAGATTACCGCCGAACCGGTCAGACCCCATATGCGGCAACCGCCGAGAAACCCCACCACACGAGCACCACCGAAGGCCGCAGCCCGCCGCACCCCTCCCCCGGTGGCGCAGCTCAGCCCAGCTTTCCACTGGCGCACAACCAGTGACGGTCGCACAGACCCCACAGAGCCTGTTGCCGAATACGCCGTACGTGCGATCGTGCCGCACGCCGACCGACCAAATCACCTAGCGGCGGGCATGATTGCGCCTCAGCTGTCCACATAGGCACGTGACCTGCGCCATGGCCAAAAACCGCGCCAACTTCGGCAACAGGCTCCGCGCCCTGTGCGTAATAGTCATTAGTTGTGTGACAACAGTTCTAGCTAGTTCGGCGCGACGACGCGGATCAGGCGAGTACGCGGGTGATCCAGCGTTGGGGGTCTTCGATTTCGTCTGGGCGAGGGAGGGTTTCGGGGTTGGTCCAGACGGTGTTGAACTGGGTCATGCCGACGCGGTCCACCACGGCGTCCACGAATTTCTTGCCGCGGACGTACTGGGCGACCTTCGCGTCCACCCCGAGCAGTGCACGAAGTATCCGCTGCAGCGGGTTGGACGGGCGTTTGCGGCGCTTGTCGAAGGCAGCGCGGATGTGTTCGACCGTGGGGATGACGGCCGGGCCGACCGCGTCCATGACGTGGTCCGCATGGCCTTCCAATAGCGTGCCGAGCATCAGCAGCCGGTCCAGCGCCTCGCGCTGCGCCGGAGCTTGGGTGGCCCGCAACAGCCCGACCATACCGCGCGAATTCGGATCGTCCGCAGCCGTGCCGCGACGACGGTCGCGCACCTCGTCTACGAGTCGGCCGAGCATATCGGCCAGCGGTTCGTCGCCGACCTCGCCGAGGATGTCGACATTGGCGCGCATGTAGTCGGTCAACCACGGCGCGGAGGAGAACTGCACCCGGTGGGTCACCTCGTGCAGGCAGACCCAGAAGCGGAAGTCGGTGGGCGCAACCCCGAGTGCGCGCTCTACGGCCATGATGTTCGGCGCCACCAACAGCAGCGTCCCATCGGGTCCGGTGAACGGGTCGTACTGGCCGAGGATCGCGGTGGAGAGGAAGGCCAGCATGGCGCCTGCCTGTACACCGGCGGGTTTGCCGGACAGCAGGCCCTTATCTGAGGACTGCGCGCCGGTGCCGGTCAGCTGGGACATGGAGTCGGCCGCGGCGGTGATCCAGCCGGGCCGGTCGACGACGCGGGCCGAGGGCACCGGTTTGTTGTCGAGCAGTCCGCTCACCTCACGGACGGGCCCCTCCGCGCGCACCGAGGCATCGGCGAGTTCGCTGACCACCTGTTCGGCCGAATACCGTGAGGTCCGTGGGCCGGACGGCACCAGGGCCGCACCGGTGCGCGCGGCGAGTCGCCAATCGACCGCGCCCGAGAATCCGGAGCGCCTGCGCTCGGCCGGAGCATCCGCACCCGAATCCGCAGCGGGCATAACGCCAGGTTTGTCAGTGCCTTCGAACATGGTCAACCACCCGTCACGAGCATCCACAGTTACGCAGCGTGCCAGCGATGGCGTCCAATGCGGGACGACTCAGCTCCGGTGGCCGATCGTTCGACATCAGTGCGAAGGTCAATACCCGCCCGTCGCTGTCCAGCACATAACCGACCAACGTGCTCGCCACCGACAGAGTTCCGGTCTTGGCCCGCACCCAGCCCGCACCGCCCCGGTTCTGCGTGACATAACGGCTGATCAGCGACCCGGTCGCACCCGCGATCGGCAGATCGTCGAGCATCGGCGCCAAGGTGACCGCGATCCGATCGGTTTCCGGCCTTGCCATGGTGTTGCTCGGCTGTACGGCACTGGCGCCGCTGGGCTTCGCCGCGGTGGCGATGATCTTGTCGAGCAGTCGCGGTGGCACCCGGTCCTCGGTCGACAGGCCGCTGGCATCGCGCATCGAGAGGCCGGTGATATCGAATCCGGCTTTGCCGAGGGCAGTCTCGAGCGCGGCGACGGCCCCGGTAAACGAGGGCTCATTGCCGCTCGCCACCGCGATCTCGCGGCCGATGGCCTCGGCGAGGACATTGTCGGAGTGGACCATCGTGTCGCGCAGCCGGTCGCGCAGCGGCGCGGACTGGACACTCGCGATTTCCGTGGCATCGGCGGCGGCATTGCCGATCCGCACCTTGGCGGGATCGAGTCCGAGTTCGACGGCCAGGCGCTGGCCGGTGGCCAGGGCCGGAGTCGGGGTGCGCGGTGAGTACTCCACCAGCGGATCGAGGCGGCCGCCGTCGAGCATCACCGGCTCCATCGGCGCGATGGAGCCCTCGCCGATATCGACCGGATCCCAGCCGGGAGCCATCGGCGCACCGGCATATGCGGAGGTGTCGACCACGATGGTGTCGACGGCGTGGCCGGAGGACCTGATCTGCGCCACCAGATCCGACAGCCGCGGCCCGTTCGGGTAGTACCCGTTGCCGTCGGGCTGCGCGGTCAGCGTCGGATCACCACCACCGACCAGCACCAATTCATTGGGCGCCGATCCGGTGACGACGTGCGTGCTCACCCGGTGATCCGACGGCAGCGTGAGCAGGGCGGCCGCGGTGGTGAGAACTTTGGCGGTGGAGGACGGGATCATCGGCTTATCGGACGTCGCACTCCACAACACCGTCGCCGAGGCGGCGTCGGTGACCTCACCGGCGAATCCCCCGAGGTCGGGATTGGCGACCGCCGGGGCGAGCGCGGCGGCGATACCGGCCGTGGTGGGTGCGGACGCATTCGACGGCGCGGGCGCTACCTGCGGAATCGGCTTTACGGGTGCGGGTGGCGCGGCGATCTTCAGCCCGCCGTGCCGGAATTCCTCGGTCCACGGCTTCAGCGCAATCACTACGCCTGCCACGGCACCGAGCAGCAAGGCCAGCGTGAGCGCGACGCCGATCCAGATATTTCGGCGCCGCTTGGCGGCCAAGCCACCGATATTCCTGCTGCTGCCACCCACCACGTGCCCGCCGTCTCTGTCGTAGTCGTTTCCCGTGACCTCGAACAGTCGCCGGGGCCACCCACCTACCGCACCCAAGTGCCCGCGGACCACACTATCCTCGTTGCGGCACCGTTCCCCCCGAACACCTGTCGAGTCGGCGTTCCAACGACCGCTTGCGACAGTCCACACAGAAGCACCGAGTAAGGAGATGGCGTGGAGTTCGACGTCACCATCGAGATTCCCAAGGGTTCTCGGAACAAGTACGAGGTCGATCACGAGACCGGCCGGGTCCGGCTCGACCGGTTCCTTTACACGTCCATGGTCTACCCGGCCGACTACGGCTACATCGAGAACACCCTCGGTGAGGACGGCGACCCGCTGGACGCACTGGTCCTGCTGCCGGAGCCGGTATTTCCCGGCTGCCTGATCGAGGTGCGCCCGGTCGCCATGTACAAAATGGTCGACGAGAAGGGCGGCGACGATAAGGTCCTGTGCGTGCCCGCGGGCGATAAGCGCTGGGATCACATCCAGGACCTGGCCGATGTGCCGGAGTTCGAACTGGCCGCGATCAAGCACTTCTTCGAGCGCTACAAGGACCTGGAACCGGGCAAGTTCGTCAAGGGCTCGGAGTGGGTCGGGCGTGTCGAGGCCGAGGCCGAGATCGAGGCCTCTTTCAAGCGCCTGCAGGAAAACGGCGGCCACTGAGTCTTATTGGGCGGGTGGACGATTCGCCTGCCCGCCAAGAAGGCGGGAAGTCCGGCACCTTCGGACTTCCCGCCTTCTTTTCGCTTCGGCAGATATGGCTCGGCGGCGGTCAGTACCCCCACCAGGCCGGTACCCAACGAAAGACGTCGCCGTCGACCGCCAGGGACATCGTCGGGTGATGCCTGATTTCTCCGGCGTTGGACGTCTCGAGGCACAGCGGTGCGCCTGACGGTGAATCCTTGTGGGGGTGGTGGGATTCCGTCGCTCGAGTCCACCGCAGGATCGACCTCGCGACAGGTTTTCCCAAGCTTCGAGCTCTGAACGAGGTCCTGCAGATCAGCGGTTGTCGAGACCGTGTTCTGCCAGGAGTTCGCGTGCCAGTATTGCCGAGTAATCGCCGAAAAGTGGCATTCTGCGCGGCGAAGGGCTTCGAGCTGGCTCGCCAACTCTTGGCGGGCGGTCGATGTCCTGGCGTACTTGATCCGCACCGGCCGCTCGGTCGTCGGTGTCGCGACCACGGTGAGCGTAGGGCCCTGGGTCCAGGCCCGGCCGGGGCCGCGGTCGGCGGCACCGGCACTTCGAGTTCCTCGCACAGCGCGAGCACCAGGGCGAAGCGTGCAGTGTGGGCCTTCGCGGCGGTCTTCCCGCCCCGAGTGCGGCAGGCGCGTCACAGTTGGCTGAGGTTCTCGGTGTCGGCGATAGTGCCCCACCGATGTGCGAGACGGCGGCATGCGTGGACGAGCTCGGGTGGGTGGAGTTCGGTGAGTTCGGTGTCGAAGGTGGCGAGGATGCCGGCGATGCCGGCCCACGACCAGGCGCCGAGAGTGAGCCGGCAGTGCTCGGTGTCGAGGTGTTCCACGACGGAACCTCCTGGTGCCCAGCGGGCCACGATGTGAGCGGGCAGGTTGAGCCGGGCGGTGCCGGTGCATTGCCAGGCGGCGGGGGTGTCGCCGCGGTCGTGGGTGGTCATCACGAAGTGGGCGAGGTTGTCGTCGGGAAGCGCGCGGGCGGGGAAATGCTGGGTGGTGGGGCGGTGGTGCAGTCGGTCGACGCGCTGCACTCGCCATTGGCGGTCGGTGAGGTCGTAGGCGACCAGGTACCACCGGGCTGCCCAGACGACCAGGTGATGGGGCTCGATGTGGTGGGCGGGCAGGAAGTCGGGGTCGCCGGGTTCGGGGCGTGTGCCGTCGGGACGCAGTATCTGCGTGACGAGTAGGTGGCGGTGGCGTACCGCGGTTCCGACGGTGGTGAGAGCCACATCACCTTGGATGAGCGGGCGCAGTCGGCGCTGACAGATCTGGTGGAACCGAAGATCATGCAGCGTTTGCTGGCATCGGGTTCGGCGCTACGGCTACGCGAGCGTGACGCGTTTTGGGACCGCCGCGGCCGGCTGCTCGGTTACGGACCGGATCTGAGCGACAGCGGCAGTGTCGACGTCGATCGAATCACCCTGCGGATGCTGCTGGCCGAAGCGGTCGGAGATAGCCTGCACCTGGGACGCAGCGTGTCCGGCGTCGGCCATGACGACCACGGCACGCCCCAGGTGCTGTTCACCGATCAAGCGCCGGTCTCGGCGGATCTGGTGGTAGGCGCGGACGGCACCCACTCGATGGTCGCCCACCATCTGGCGGGGGGCCCGACCAACAGCCCGACGGGCATCATCGGGTTCTGCGGCCGCACTCTCCTGCGAGACCTCAGCGCCGGCGAGCAGCAGCGGCTGAGGCCACGATCGGGGACGGCGATCGGCCCGCGCGGGACAGCGCTGTACGTCGGCTTCCTCGACCCGGTCGGCAACGCCGCGCTCGACGCTCCCGAGCTGCGGATGTCGGTCACCACCGGACCCACCTACATCTGGGGCGCCATGTTCCCCGAATCCGCTGCGACCGATTCGCTGCGTGATCTGCGGGGCGGCGAGTTGCAGGCGGCGCTACTGGGCCGCTTCCGCGAGCGGCGCTGGGCCGAGCACACGCTCGAAGTCATCGCCCAGGCCGACCCGCACAGCGTGGCCGCGTTCCGCTTCAACGCCGCCTCCGTCCGCGCGGCGGATCTCGCGCCATGGCCTGCGGGTCGGATCACCGCGCTGGGCGACGCTGTCCATGCCACGCCGCCCACCGCCGGAATGGGAGCGGGCGCGGCCATTCGCGACGCCGCCAGCCTGCTCGAGCGCGTCAGCGACGCTGCCCACGGCACCGTCACCCTCACCGACGCCGTGGACCATTTCGAGGCCGGCATGCGCCAGCGTGGCAGCGAAGTCCTCACCCTGGCCATGAAGACCGTCCGGTGGATCCTGGCCACCGACACCACACTCGGCGCCGCCGCCACCGCCGTGAGCACCCCGATTCTGGCCGCAGCCGCCCGGCTACGTCACTGACGAGCGCGCGCCGCGCGCGCCCCTGGGCTCCAATAGGCCAGCGGTCGTGGGCGGGTAAGAACAGGGTGTCGCGTACCCGCCGAGGCCGATAGCCGGTCGGAGCTGGCCCGAAAGTCTCTGGCCAGCCCGATAATTCGCTCGACCTCGAGAATCAAGCTCGCGCCTGTTTCGAGCGGGTCTGACGCAATTCCTCGCCCAGGGCGGCGACGGCGTCGTTGGTCGGCCATTTCGCCGACATCTCGTGATGGAGGACTCGAATGAATTTGGTCAGCCTGAAACCTGGCGTCGCAACCCCGACTCGCAGTGCGTCCGAGGCTCGTTCAGAGGCGGCTTCGGGTTCCCCGACACCGGCCAGCGCGCATGCCAACTCTGCGATGTACCAGGTCGCCCACTCGGATGTGAGCAGGTCGGAATCGAAACCCGCCAAGCCGCGACTGAGCGATACGACGGCCCTGTCCCACTGTCGAGCCAAGCGATAGGCCAAGCCACGCTGCATTTCGATGAATGCGTCGGAGTAGAAGTACTGGGCATCGGGCTTGTCGGAATCGCCCTGCGTTACCAACTCGGCGGCCTGCTCGAGTTTGGCCTCCAACTCGTCGAGATCACCTTCGATCGCAAGTCCACGCCCCTCCTGCTGAACGGCCAGTGCGAGAACCGTTGGGCTCAGGGCATCGCCATCACGCTGCGCGGCCCGCGATAAACCGATCATCGGACCGACCTCGCCCGCCATCCAGGCGACATGGCCGCGCATGGACAGCGCAGTTGAAATCATGTCGCGGTTGCCGCTCTCGGTGGCCAGTTCGAGCGCGATGCGATAGTGCTGGACCGCGGCGGCATGCTGGCCGAGGCTGGCATGGAGCCAGCCGGTGAACTGCTGCCATCCAGCGGCAACGTCGACCATATCGGCGCGGGCCGTCCGCCGAGCCTCCACGGCCAGCGCTGAGGCCACCCGAGTTTGCCGAACTCCCAGCGACAGAACGAGTTTGGAACCAACCCGATCCTCGAGCCGCCGAGTTTCCGACAGCAATTCCGCAAGGTCCTTGGCCAACCTGCGGTCGATATAGCGCCGTTCGGCCAAGGCAGCCGACTCATGTTCGAGCAGTGGAGACTGCGCGGCAGCGGCCGCCACGACGATCAGATTCTCGTAGATGCTCGTGAGCACCCCGTCGGATTCGAGAACACGATCGAGCTTCTGAACAATATCGGGAGGGGGTTTGCGGCGGCCGTTTTCGAAGCGAGAGAGCGCACCAGCGTCGTATCGAAGCACGCGCGCCAACTCCCTGACCGACAGCCTCGCTTGCAGTCGCAGCCGCCGCAGTTCGGCTCCGAACGCTTTCCAATCCTCCATCCAGCCCCCCTCTCGCGACCGCCCTGAACAGCGTTGCAACGTTGCCAGTTCTTTTGGCAACGCCTTGGCCACAGTGCAACGCTAGCGCGAATCCGCTGGTCGCAGGACGCTTCTGGTAGCCCCGCCGCCGAGTCGATGCCGCACCCTCGGCGGCGGGTGCCACCAAACCGGACGACGTTAGGGGGCAGGCCATGAAAGAACCCGCGCGATTTGATGATGAGGACGCCCGGAAACTCGCAGTAGCAGCGGATGATGACAGCCCGCGATATCTCGAACGGGCCGACGGGTCATGGTCCTTCGTTGACGACGAGGGATGGGAGGTCGACCCGGAAATCGTCAACGGGCACAATGACATCGGTCGCGTGGCTGGGCGACAGATATTCGTTGTGCCGCAGCCGTTGTGCGATTTCACGGACGTGGAGTTGGCACATGTGCTGTCGCAGCGGCATCGTGAGTGCCGTGTCCATCAGTGCGTATGGAAAGCGGCGGCCCAGCACACGCTCGTACTGACAGGTCGACTGGTTCCGCAGTCGATGAGCCCGCGGGAACGCGCCGCCGCCCGGGGTATCGACTACCCGCCGACACCGGGGATCGACGCACAGATGCACGGCGGTCCCACACTGGGGACGTTGCGTGAAGTGCTCGACCGGCTCGAGTCGCTGGCGCACGACTCCGACGATGTGCGAACCCGATAGCGCACATCCGCGTATGGACATCCACCGCACCGAGATAGACGGCTGGCTGGCCGAATGGCGGATCGACTGCCACCGCATTCGGATGATGTTGGTATGCAACGGGTCCGAGGAACCTTTGGTTTCGTTTGCCGCAGCATCGGCCCCAGACCTTGTGCAGATGCGCGAGCAATTTCCAGAACTATCGCGGTTGTGGGATGCGATTCGGCACGCGTATTGGATGGAAGTTGCTCCGCCCCCGAGACATTCGCGAGGGCGGTCCGTTTAGCTTCGATCCGTGGACGGGCTTTGGTGGTGGAGTCGCGGCCAGGTCGGCCGCGACACCATATGCTGAAGGGTTGTTCGCGGGCAGGAGGTAGCCGCTGGCCTGCCCAGCTTTTCCACTTCGGTGTCGGTTGGGGGGCGGGTGGTCAGGCGCAGACCGCTCGTGGTGGCATGTAGCCGATCATGTTGTGCCACCGGGCAAGCCAGGATATGTCGCCCAGGTCCAGTTGACGGGCAGGTGCAGGACGGGACGGCGTTGCGGGCGCGCGAGCCGGAACCATCAACCACACTGCGATTTACGTCGGTCAGAAGCCGGTGACGATGCCGAACGGCGAGACGGTGATGGCAGATGTCGTCGACTACCATTCGAAAGAGAACAAGCAGGTGCCCTGGTCGCTCCAGCAGGACAGCGGAAGTTCTTTCCCGCTGACCTATCACATGATCAAGGTGAAGTATCCCGGTGACTGAAGCACGCACGCGCACCAAGAGATGGCTTACAGCTGCGGTTGTGGTGATAGCCGTTCTTGTCGCAGCTCTCGTCGTGGATTGGCTGTTCTTCCTGTCCCGCTATGATTCGCTGACCTGGATGCTGACACCGCCCCCGCGCATCGACGACGTCACCTACAGCCGAATCGATTCCGCGCCCGAGGGCAGCGAGCCGTATCAACGCCTGGTCGAGCGATACGGCGGTCCCCAGCCGTCGGATCGACGATGGCCGCTGCCTTTCGCCGTGGACCGGTCGGCGCGCGCGTGCGAAGATTCGCCGTGGCTGTTGTTCGTTCACGACTACACCGGCAAGATCCACCTGTACAAGCTCAACTCCGGCTGCGCGTGACCCGGTCAGGAACCACAGGTTCGCTGGTCGACTCATCGTACAGCTGCCCTACTCCGGCACCGGTATCCAATTGCTTATCCAGCTGGATGTACCGGAACCACGATCTCCGGGACAGGCCACCGCCATCGGGTTGCCAGCCCACGGCCACTGCACAAACTTGGTTCAGTGGACGACAGGCGACTACGGCAGGTGCCAACTGACTACCTTTTCTCTGTGTGTCGGGGCCGGATATGCGAAAGGGACATCCGGTGTGACCGGATGTCCCTTCGAGTTCGAATTACGGTGTGGTAATACCGAATTCGAGTAGCGCATCAACTCAGTAGTAGATGTACAGATCCCAGCCGCTGTAGGTGTCGACGCACTCCCAGTAGTAGCCGCCGGTGGCGGGCGAGGCACCGTCCGACGCACATGCCGCATAGGTGGCGTAGCTGCCGTAGTAGTAGCCCGTAGCGGCCGAAGCGGTGGCTGCCGTCGACACCCCGGCGACGGCGGCGGTGGCAAGAAGACCGGCCGCGATGAAGGACTTGATTCGCATTTCACTGCTCCTGAAAGCAAGGTTGAATGATTACCTCGCTAACCGTAGGGACGCCGCGCACCCTGAACAGCCGACCCTAGGGCTCGAAGATCGCCCCCTTGGGCAATGCCACCTTCTTCACCTTGCGCTGTGCCCGAGAGGTTTTCGGTGCACCTGCGGTTGGTAGTGCAGGCACTACCAACCAACACCAGGTGGTGCTACCCGGAATTCGGGTGCGCACGGCATGGGCACGACCAGCCCGGATTTCTAGGCTCGAATCGCGAGGGAGCAAACGATGACTCCTGCGCTCGAACAGGAGGAAATCACTGCTCATGAAGGTATTTCGGCGCCATTCCAGCAGGTGCGCGCTATCGGGAATCGTGGTGGCGGCGACCCTGGCCAGCGCGGCTTGCGCGACATCCACCACCGCGACACCGTCTCAGGAACTGACCGCCGCAATGGAGCAGGTGGTCAAGAACGGCTTCCCCGGCGTGCAGGCGGTAATCGACGGTCCGGGCGGGCACCGCACGCTGACCGCGGGCGTCGGCGACCTGCGGACGGGTGCGCCATTCGCCGATAACGCGCAGGTGCGGATCGGCAGCAATACCAAAACCTTCGTGGCGACGGTGATTCTGCAATTGGCGGCCGAGGGCAAGGTCGAACTCGACGCACCCGTGGAACGGTATCTCCCGGATGTGGTGCAGGGCAGTGGGAACGACGGCAACCGGATAACCGTGCGGCAGTTGCTGCAGCACACCAGTGGCGTGCCCGACTATTTGGGACATGGCAGTGCCGAGGGCGGCATGAAAACCACGGGCGATCAACTCGACCCCACCTCGGATGCCGCCCGCCGACGGCAGTTCGCACCCGCGGACCTGGTCCGCATGGCCATGACCATGCCGCCGAACTTCGAACCCGGCGCGAAATCGGTCTACACCAATACCAACTACATTCTGCTCGGCATGCTGATCGAACGCGTCACCGGTCAACCGCCCGCCGCGGAGATCACCCGCAGGATCATCGAACCGCTCGATTTGCGCGCGACGTACTTTCCAGCCGACGGCGACACCGGAATTCACGATCCACATCCGTCGGGCTATCACGAAATCGACGGCAAGCGAATAGATTTCACAGAACTGAATACCTCATGGGCGGGCACAGCGGGAGCGATGATCTCGACCGGATCGGATCTGAATCGATTCTTCATCGCATTGTTGAGCGGAAAGCTGTTGCCCGCAGCGCAATTCGCGCAGATGCAGCAGACCGTCCCATTCGACCGCGGCCCCGGCGAGGGTTACGGATTGGGGCTGATCCACCGCCCCGTGCCGTGCGGCAAGGAAGTGTGGGGACACGGCGGCAGTATTCCCGGTTTCGAAGTGCGCACCGGCGTCGCCGCCGACGGGACTGCGGTAGTGGTGAGCACGAACCAACTGCCCGCCGGTCAAACCGCCTTCGACGCCGTCGAGAAGGTATTCGATATCGCCATCTGTAGCGGATGACCAGCGGAAACATGCGACCGAGAAACGGAGGATCGACAGTGCTACGCAATAAGATGGCGATGGCCGTACAGGCCGGCTTGGCCGTTCTGCTCGCGGGTACGGGACTGGCCTGCGCCAACCCTGCCGACACGAACGGTTCGAGCCTGGAGCGCTTCTACAGTCAAGCGCTGCAATGGAAACCGTGCGACAACACGCGGCTGGAGGAAGCCCGCGCCCAGTGCGCCGATGTGACTGTTCCGCTGAATTACAGCGCCCCACAAGGCGAGACGATCACCGTGGCGATCTCGCGCATGGCCGCGACCGATCCCGCGCGGCGGCACGGGGTGATGCTGTCCAACTCCGGCGGACCCGGCGGGCCAGGGCTCGACTTCATGGTCGATGTCGGCGCGGCGATGACCCCGGATGTGCGAGCCCGCTACGACCTGATCGGCATCGACCCGCGTGGGGTCGGGCGCTCGTCACCGGTCGACTGTCACTGGCCGCACGGCTTCGGACTGCAAGCTGCCGGTATCGACGCGGCCAGCTTCGCCGAATCTGTTGCCGCACAGCGTGATCTGGCGAACCGCTGCGCCACCGGCGAGGGCGAGCGATTGCGGCACTTCACCACGCGCAATACCGCGCGGGATATGGATGTGATCCGGGGTGCGCTCGGCGAGCAGCGGGTCAGCTACTTCGGCACCTCCTATGGCACCTATCTGGGAGCGGTCTTCACCCAGATGTTTCCCGAGCGCAGCGACCGAATCGTATTGGACAGCACCGCCGATCCGGACCGGTACGGGCCCGTCGGCATGATGCAGGATATGGGCCCGGCCAATGAGGCGGCGCTGGACATGTGGGCGGACTGGACCGCCGCGCACGAGGACGAATATCACCTGGGCGCAACCCGCCAACAGGTCCGCGCCAAGGTGCTGGAACTGATCCGCCGCTCGGCCGCGGACCCGATCCGGTTCGGCGACTTCACCATCGATGACCACATCCTGCCGGTACTGCTGTTCATCGAGCTGGACGCCCCGAGAAAGTATCCGACGCTGGCCGCCACCGTACGTCAACTCGCCGACGCTGCCGACGGCAGAACAGTCGAGCTCGCGCCCGAATTGCACTCGGCGCTGGACTTCATGCGCAACGCACAGCCACGCGACAATTCGGCACAGTTCGCCATCATGTGCGGCGATGTGGCGGTACCAAGGGATCCGGCTTGGTACTGGGGCAATATCGAAGCCGCTCGCGCCAGCCAACCGGTATTCGGCGATTTCGTCAACAATCTGACACCGTGTGCGTTCTGGGCTCCGCCCGCCGAATCGCCGACGCAGGTACGTAATTCGGTGCCGACGCTGATCGTGCAGTCCACCGGCGACACCCGCACGACCTATTCGGGTGCGGTCGCCATGCACCGGGATCTGACCGCATCCCGCATGGTCACCCTGCAGGATGTCCCGATCCACTGGATCTTCGGGAATTATCCGAACAACTGCACCTACGACGTGGTGAACACCTACCTCCGCGACGGCACGCTCCCGACTGCGGACGTGACCTGCCACGCGGACTGACCGACACGCCGATCGCCCGAACCCCATTGTGGTTCGGGCGGTCGGGGGGTTGACGCGGTGAGATAAGCGCGCACGGCGGGCCGATGGGTATTGCACAACTCTTTAAAACACTCACACCACAAATAATATAGTTT
>NZ_JBEXLC010000168.1:0-19433 GCF_040609795.1 Nocardia sp. NPDC004604 | reverse complement strand
GATCGGCATCCCACCCACAGCAACGCTTCTCCCGATCACACCCGTTTGATCAGGGCAAACAGCAACATATCGGACAAATCAGATTCCACAGAAACCGCCGGTGGACCGTTGAACAGACCCGCCACGATGGTGCTGCCGGAGCGGCTGATGCTGGCCCCGAGCCGGAATCGACTCGGGGCCATACATATTGACAGGGAGGACTATTTCAGGCGGAGGCTGCCGAACAGGCCGTTCTTCTCGTCATCCGGGCCGGCGGTGAAGTAGAGGGCGTCGGCGTCGCCGAGGCTCTCGCCGTTGCCGAACATCAGGCCCCACAGGCCATCGATCTCGGCGGGCTTGCCGTCGGCGTCGCGCAGGTAGTCGACGAATTTGCCGGAGGTGTCGTCGAGGGCGAGGATGTGGCCCGCGCCGCCGAAGTTGCCGATCACGAGCTTGCCGCTGAGCGGGCCGAAGCCGGGTGGGGCGATGGTGACGGCCCAGGGGGCGTTGAGGCGGCCGTCGGCGTCGAAGGTTCGGATCAACTTGCCGTCCTTGTCGAATTCGGCGACCTGGCCCTTCTCGGCCTTGTTGGCGGCCTTCTTCTCCTGATCCTTGTCGAGCTTGTCCTCTTCGCCCGCGCGGATCTTGGTCTTGTTGTTCTCGTCGGCCTGGGTGACGGCGTAGGTGAGGAAGACGCGGTTGCCGATGGTGGCCACGTTGAACGGGGCCGGGTCGCCGATCTTGACCTTCTTACCCTTCGAGGCGTCGGCCGGGTCGACGGCGTCACCGGTGGCGAAGGGGTTGGCGAAACCGGTGGTGGGCACCAGCTTCCAGTTCTTGTCGAAGGTGCGCACCTGCGGGTCGGAGCCGAAGTCGGCGGCCAGCAGCTTGGCGCCGGACGGGTCCAGGGCGATGCCCTTGAACTTCATGCCCTGTGCGGTGCCGTCGAATTCGAGGATGGCCGGGCCGTCGTGGCGCACGATCTCACCGCCCGCGCCCTGCTCGGTCCAGGCGGAGATCTTTCCCGAGTCGGTGGCGAAGATGAATCGTGAAGAGCCGGTGAGCTTCTGCTCCTTGCCATCGACCGTGACGGGCTGGTCCTTCACCACGAAGATGTCGGAGGTGATGGGCGCGGGGTTGAAGACGACGCCGGTGGTTTTGCCTTCGCTGTCGTCGCCGTCCTCGTCCGGAATGGAGTCCGCACCGGGGATCTTCACGAGCTCGAGCGGATCCTGGAACATCTTCTGGTACTTGGCATCCGGCGACTTGGTGACATCACCGACGAACTGGTAGGAGTTGCCGCCCGCGCCGACCCAGAAGTGGCCGCCGGCGCCCTTCGGACGATCGGCGATGCCCCAGGCGTTGATGAAATCGGGAAAGGTGAACTGCGCCTTGTCCTCCGCCTTGTTGGAGGCGATATTTATCTGGGCGAAGTGATTGCCGTCGAGCGCCTTGACGTCGTCATTGTCCGACTTCGTATTGCTGCACGCCGCCGCGACCACCAGCGCGGCGCCGAGGGCCGACACGCGCAGCAGCGTCTTACGCGTCGGCATGCCGCCAAAGCGTCCGTTCATCACAGGTCCTTCCGGCTAAACGCCCAGATGCGGCGTTAGGTGATGCTAACCATAGCTGGAAGCACCCAAAGTGTTATCAGGGGACACTAAGTTGCCGGTGGTAGGTGCGTGCACACTAGGGCGGACACGAAGGCGCCGGTGCTCGGTCGCCGCCGCTGGTCTGCCCAGCAACTGCGGCAATTCGCAGGCCGGCCCATGATCCGTGGAACCCCGCCTTGGCCGTGTCGTCCGGCGGCACCGTCAGGGTTGGCTCCTGCACCGCCAGACGGTGGCTGATCATCGTCGGCGCATCCGCATCTGGATCACATGCCGGGGCTCGGCACCCGCATCGGAGCGGACCGGCCTTGCATAATGACTTTTGCTGCCCCTGCGCGAATCGCTCCTTTTACGAAGCCCTTTGCCATATACGCAAGATCTGCTGTCCCGCAGCCGGTTTGTTCACAGCGCTTTCTCAGCGGCCGGTGAGCATAGTGTCGGCGTGACAAACCGTGCGGCACTTACCGATTCGTCCCCGCTATCACTACTCGCCAAAGTTCCCCGGATCACTGCCCTGTTCTGGGTGATCAAGGTTCTCTCCACCGGTATGGGAGAAACTTTCTCCGACTTCCTCGTCATGCATCTGCCACCGCTACTGGCGGTGGGCGGTGGGCTTCTGGCCTTCGTAGTCAGTTTGGTCGCTCAATTCCGCACGTCTCGCTACCACGTCTGGACCTACTGGACCGCTGTGGTCATGGTGGCCATCTTCGGCACCATGGTCGCCGATATCGTCGACTTCGTGGTCGGGATTCCGCTGGGGATCTCAACCGTGATGTTCCTACTGCTGCTCGCGGGCGTCCTAGCGCTCTGGTACCGCGCCGAGAGGACGCTGGATGTGCACACCATCAACACCCGTCGGCGCGAAGGTTTCTACTGGACTACGGTCATGGTCACCTTCGCCCTCGGCACCATCGCCGGTGACTTCACCGCCGCGACGCTACACCTGGGTTTCCTGCTCTCGTCGGCGCTTTTCGCAGTCGCGATCACAGTGCCGGCGCTGGCATGGCGCTGGGCCAGGCTCAATGCAGTGCTCGCCTTCTGGGCCGCCTATGTGGTCACCCGGCCCCTGGGTGCATCGCTGACCGACTGGCTCGCTTCCGACCACAACGACGGGCTGAACCTGGGCACCGGCTGGATCACCCTGGCCTCGGCCGTTCCCATGATCGTGCTCATAGCCGTGCTGGCGCGACGCGACGCCGCGGTCCCCGAGATCATCGCCGCCGGACCGAGGACACCGGAAACAGCGCTGGAAAGCTGACCATCCTCTTGGAGGATTCCTTCACCCGGAGCCGACCATGGACGAGCCGCTCAGCAGCGAGCGCGATCCACGTGTGCTGAGCAGGGCTTCCACCCGCCTGGTCCTGGACGCTGGCCCGGCTATGCGGCTCAACCGGCTGCTACGTTCATTCAGAACGCGAACACGTACCTGTTGGTGTTCTGTTCCATGCACCGGTTCGGGAAGGTGCGGCGGTAAGACATCGAAGCGCCGTTCCAAATACCTTCAGCGGCAACGGTTATCGGCTTATAGATGAACTGACAGAACCGCATCGGCTCACCCCGAAGCTTACCGAAGTCCCCGCCCGCCGCCCAGAGTTCCTCGCATGCCCGAGTCGTCTGCGGATGAGTGCCCAGAGCTAGCGGGGAACAGATCAACAGTACGGTCCGCTGATCAGTGGCGGCGTCCAGCGACTCGCCGTCACCCACGGTCAACGTCAGCACCGACGGCGCTACCCCGGTGTCCGCCCGCGCGGGCGACGGAGCCGCCGACACCACGCCGAGGGCTGCCACAGCCCCGATGCCCGCACCCATCACCCGAAGACCAAGGGACATAGCGCGATACCTCCACACTCGTTGGCTCTCGCCATACGATCGCCCAGGATGTGCCCGGCCGTGTACGGGGCAAGGTGATCGCACCGCGAAATACTATTGGGCAGCAAAGTATTCAGCGGGCGGCCACGGATCGCCACTGCAGTTACTTGCGGCCGCGTAGGACGAGGAAGGCCATTCATGCGGCGCCGAGAACACCGAGCAGAGCCACCACGATACCGATATCCGACAGCAGCAGGTCCATGTTCTCCTTTTGCGGAGATCACCACCCCTTCGTCGAAAAGCGCACACGCGTCACGGGTCAACACCGGACCCCACACCATGCCCGCATGGGAAGCCGCCTCCGGCACATGCGGGCACGGTGTTCTGTTTCTAGACGCGGATGGTGTCCAGGGCCAGCGTGGCTGCGATGGCATTCGCCAACTCCGCACCCTTGACCTCGAAATGCCGTGCGAAGTAAGCGCGATGCTCACCGTGCTCGTGGAAATGGTGCGGGGTCAGGACCGCGGAGAACACCGGCACATCGGTGTCCAGCTGCACCTGCATGAGCGCGTCCACGACGGTCGAGGCCACGAAATCGTGCCGGTAGATGCCGCCGTCGACCACCAGTGCACATCCGGCGACGGCGGTGTAGTCGCCACTGTTCGCCAATCGCTTGACGCACAACGGGATTTCGAACGCCCCAGGCACCTCTATCACGTCGACCTCGGGGTAGCCGCAGCCGTTGAGACCGGACCTACAGGCTTCCACACACTTGTCGACGATGTCGGAGTGCCAGCGCGCGGCAACGATGGCGATGCGATTCTGATTGGGTGACATGATCCTCCTGTTCGCGATGTCACCCAGGGCAAAGACGACGCGAAACAAGCTCCTCCGCGCACTGCGTAGGAGCCGGTGCCGCGTTCTCTTTCATCCGGACTGTGACCGTCGGCTCCGGGATCACACCGGAATCTGCTGACCCACCGTGTCTTGGAACACCGTGGCGCTCGCGGGCTCGTGCGCTCCGGATCGATCCGGATGCCATTACCGCCGGTGGGGAATTCCACCCCGCCCTGAGAACGTGTACGAGCCGCACTGTAACACGTCACAGGAGCGGCCAGGAGGTCAGCGCAGCAGCCCGTCGACCGCGCATCAGCGCAGGTCGATGGACTCCGAACTGCGCACAAGCACAAGGCAATGGCGCCCCGATCACGAGTCAGCGCGCCGAAACCCGCCTGGGCTACAACCTCGACCAGAACCACACTGCGGCCGTCGTCTGGAATCCCGACCCCACCGCTGATCCGGGGGACCTGGAACGCGCCGCCCAAGCCCTCGCCCGCGCGGCCGGAGCCTCACGCCCACTGACCGTGATCGCCAGCGCCGCGACACTGTGGGTCTGGATTCCCGGCCCGCACGCCCCCGACTCGAGCCAATTGCAGGCAGCGATGGACGACATCCGACGGTCCGCATCGCCATCGGTCCTACCGCACAAGGAGTCGACGGCTTTCGACGCAGCCACCTGGACGCGCTGACCACCCAGCGCATGGTGGCGCGCCTGCACTCCGCACAACGCGTGGCCAGCTTCGAGGCGGTTCAAATGGTCTCGCTGCTCACCCAGGACGCCGACCAAGCCGACCAATTCATCCGAAACACCCTGGGAAACCTTGCATCAGCCGACCCGAACCTGCAGGCGAGCGTGCTGGTTTTCATCCAGGAACGGTGCAACGCCGCACGCGCCGCGGCACGCCTGTACACCCACCGCAACACTCTCTTGCGTCGACTCACCCGCGCCCAAGAGCTCCTACCGCGACCACTGGACGACAACGTCGTACCTATCGCGGTGGCGCTGGAAATGCTGAAGTGGCGCGGGGCCGGTGTCTGACCCGACGCCCGGACTCGGATGAATCAATGTCGCGGGGGTCGTGGACTGGAGCAGGGTCGAGGACGCCGAGCAAGAAGCATGGGATCGAGTGATCGCGATCAACCAGACCGGTAACTGGCTCGGAATGAAACGGCCATGCCGCTGCTGCGCACATCCGGTGCTGCCTCGATCGTCAACACCTCACCGGTTCTGGGCATCGTCGGCAGCACCGGCGATCGATGCGCTGAACTTGCTATGCCCGCCTGACGCAGATACACCCCCAGCTACCGAGCCACCTCCCCGCGCCGGGTCGGGGCCGTGATCTTCGGCAACGATAGCCATGGCCAGGCCGGCTGTCGCTGCCGCGATCGAGAGAAACACCTCCGGTCAAAGCTTGCGCCGGTCCGTCCGGAGCGCGCTGACGATGTCGATCACCCCGACCACTACGAGAACGGCGCCGAGTGGCCCACCTCGGAACCAGACGAATTCTGTGTCCCGCGCGAAGAGCCACAATGCTGCCCCGCCGACGACGAGCAATACCCCTAAGCCGGCCCCAAGTCGTATCTGCATGCTGCAATCCTGCCGCCCGCGTCAGATGCGATTCATCGGCCATAAGGCGGGTGCGTGCGTCATCATTTCGTATGACGAGCCCGGTGACCCGTCGTGCTGTGATGGAGATGGCGACTCTGTTTGCACCGCTGCGCGGCGGCCGATGGACAGCGCGGTATCTGGGCCCCGCCATCAGCAAACGAGCGGATTGACTCCGGATCGGTCACGTCGACGACTCGGTGGTAACCGGCGGAGATCTCCATCGCAGCTCGGCGGAGACAAGCCGTCAGACCTTGGCGCGCGAATAGACCAGCCGAACGAACTCCTCCAGCAGGGCGGCGAAGTTGTCACGGTGCCCGGCCGCCGCGAGCTGCTGGAACCCGACCAGCATCGCCATGCCGAGCGAAGTGATGACCCGGGCGTTCTCCTTATCGCCGGTGACGCCGTAGACGGCCTTCTGCACGGTCTTGCGCCGGGCATCGTCGACGCGACGCTGTGCGGCGCGCACGGATTCGTCGTTCGCGCCCCAAGCTCGGATGGCCGCCTCGGCCCCGTGCTGCAGCCCCAAGGTCAGCTCGCGCAGCTTCTCGATATCGGAATCCGGTGTGCCGGAACCGAATTCCATCTCCTTCAGGATCACCACCTGCCGGTTCTCCCAAAACCCGAGCAGCGCGTCGACATAGCCCTGCCAACTGCCGAAATGGTGATAGAACGAACCACTGGTGACGCCCAACCCGTTGACGAGAACGCGGATGTTGAGCCCCTTGAAACCGGACTGGGCAAGGATCCCGAGCCCGGACTCGAAGTACTGCTCCTTGTTCACCACACGTGACATGCCGTCACCGTACCGTAGCTCATCGTACTGTCGGCCTCAGTCGTAATGAAGGGGTTCGACTCGCGGACGATCCGACGCCGACGACGCTTGTCAAGGTTATTTCTGGCGTGTTTCCATGCGATGCTGCCCGTCGACCGCATCGCCGAACCGACGTAGCGTCGAAGGGGTGATTGTTCCAGAGCACCTGCCGACAACCGTTGGCGAACTGCGCGCTGACGGCCATCTGCCGCGCAGCGTGAAGACCGAGATGCGCGAGAACCTGCTGTCCCGTTTGGGTTCCGGCGACGATCCCTGGCCGGGCATCGTCGGCTTCGATCGGACCGTCCTGCCGCAGTTGGAACGCGCGCTGCTGGCTGGCCACGACGTCGTACTGCTCGGTGAGCGCGGTCAGGGCAAAACCCGGCTGCTGCGCACCATGGTCGGCCTCCTCGACGAGTGGACACCTGTCATGGTCGGCACCGAATTGGGCGAGCACCCGCTCGAACCGATCAGTCCGGCGGGCCGCCGACTGGCCGAGGAGTTGGGCGACGACCTGCCGGTCACCTGGCGGCACCGCTCGCAGCGCTATGCGGAGAAGCTGGCTACGCCGGATACCTCGGTCGGCGACCTGATCGGCGACGTCGACCCGGTCAAAGTCGCCGAGGGTCGCAGCCTCGGTGACCCCGAGACCATCCACTTCGGACTCGTGCCGCGTGCGCACCGCGGCATCGTCGCGATCAACGAACTGCCCGATCTCGCCGAACGCATCCAGGTCGCGCTGCTGAATGTGATGGAAGAGCGCGATATCCAGGTCCGCGGCTATACCCTGCGCCTGCCCCTCGACGTACTGCTCGTCGCAACGGCCAACCCCGAGGACTACACCAACCGCGGCCGGATCATCACACCGCTGAAGGACCGGTTCGGCGCCGAGATCCGCACCCATTACCCGCTCAGCGTCGCGGCCGAGGTGGCGCTGGTCCAGCAGGAGGCCGAACTGGTGGCCGAGGTGGGCGATCCGCTGATCGAAGTACTCGCCCGATTCGTCCGGCACCTGCGTGAATCGTCCGCGATCGACCAGCGCTCCGGCGTGTCCGCGCGATTCGCGGTCGCCGCCGCCGAAACGGTGGCCGCCGCGGCATTGCGCCGATCGGCGCTCACCGGCGAGCGCCCCGCCGTCGCGCGACCCGTCGACCTCGAATCCGTGCCCGCGGTATTGCGCGGCAAGCTGGAGTTCGAGTCCGGTGAAGAAGGCCGTGAGCAGGAGCATCTGACCCATCTGCTGCGGCGCGCATTCGCCGAGACGGCGAGTGCACTGCTCGGCGGACTGAACCTGCGCCCCTTGGCGGAGGCAGTCGGCGACGGCCATCTGGTCACCACCGGCGAGCGCGTGCCCGGCCAGGATGTCCTTTCGGCGCTGCCGGAGCTGCCCGTCCTGCACGAGGTGGCGCATCGGCTCGGCGTCGGCGCCACCGAACCGCCGACCCGGATCGCATCGGCGGTCGAATTCGCCCTGGAAGCGCTCTATTTGGCCCGGCAGGTAGCCAAGGACTCCGACGACGGCGTCGCGGTGTACGGCTCATGACCACCGAAGTATCTCGTCCGGGTACGCCGTCATGACGATCCCCGACCGCTACGCCTACGGCCCCTATCACGACGGGCCCGATCCACTGGCACCTCCGCTCGATCTACGAGAGGCGCTGGACCAGATCGGGCGCGACGTGATGGAGGGCAGCTCGCCCCGCACTGCACTGGAGGAGCTGCTGCGACGCGGTATGCGCGAAACGCGGGGACTCGATGAGCTCACCCGGCGGGTGTGGCAGCGCCGCGCGGAGATTGCTCGACGACACCGGCTCGACGGCACCCTGCAACAAGTCCGTGAACTGCTGGAGCAGGCCCTGAAAGCCGAGCGCCGCGAACTGTTTCCGGATCCCTCCGACGACGCCAGATTCGCCGAAGCACAGCTGGACGCATTGCCGCCGAGCACTGCGGCCGCCGTCAACGAGCTGGCCGAGTACCAGTGGCGATCCGAAACCGGCAGGGAGAACTACCAGAAGATCCGCGACTTGCTCGGTCAGGAACTGCTCGAATCCCGGTTCCAGGGCATGAAACAGGCCTTGGCGAACACCACCGCCGAGGATGTCGAACGCGTCGGACGAATGCTGTCCGACCTGAACGACCTACTCGCGGCGCATGCGCGGGGCGAGAACACCGAACAGCAGTTCGCCGAATTCATGGCCGAACACGGCGAATTCTTCCCGGAGAATCCGCGCGATACCGACGAGCTGATCGACGCGCTCGCCGCCAGGTCCGCCGCCGCACAACGCATGTTGAACTCGATGTCCGCCGAGCAGCAGGCCGAACTGGCCGAGCTGATCGGCCAGGCATTCGGCGACCCGCGCATTGCCCAACAGGTCGCCGCCCTGGACGCCACCCTGCGCGCACTGCGGCCGGGCGAGGACTGGGACTCCTCCCAGCGGTTCCGCGGCAACGACCCGCTGGGCCTGGGCGCGGGCGCGCAAGCCCTGCAGGATCTCGCCGAACTGGACGCACTGGCCGAACAGCTCGGCCAGTCGTACCCGGGTGCCAGACTCGAGGACATCGATCTCGACGCCCTGGCCCGCCAACTCGGCGACGATGCCAGCGTGGATGCCGCGCGACTGGCCGAACTCGAGCGTGAACTACGCGCACAGGGCATATTCGAACGGGCATCGGACGGCTCACTTCGGTTGACGCCCAAGGCCTTACGACGGCTCGGCGAGACCGCGCTGCGCGCCGTCATCGGCCAGCTCCGGTCCCGTCGCGGCGAGCGGGATACGACCTTGGCCGGTGCGGCTGGCGAGCCGACGGGCGCCACCCGGCCATGGCGGTTCGGCGACACCGAACCGTGGGACGTGCCGAGGACCGTACGCAATGCGGTGCTGCGGTCGATGTCGGTGGGCCGTCGCAGTGTCACGCTGGACGTATCCGATGTCGAGATCATGGAAACCGAGCAGCGCTCGCGGGCGGCCGTTGCGCTCTGCGTCGACACATCGTGGTCGATGGTGCAGGAGGGCAGGTGGTTGCCGATGAAGCGCACCTCCCTCGCGGTACATCAGTTGATCAGCACCCGTTTCCGCTCCGACGCGCTGAGCCTGATCACCTTCGGCCGACACGCCACGACCGTCGATATCGGCGAACTGACGGCGCTGGAAGGCGTTTGGGAACAGGGCACCAATCTGCACCACGCACTATTGCTCGCCGGACGGCACCTGCGCCGACATCCGGACGCCGTGCCCGTCGTACTCGTGGTGACCGATGGCGAGCCAACGGCGCACCTGGAACCCGACGGTACGGCGTACTTCAATTGGCCGCCGGAACGGCGCACCCTCGCCGCGACAATGGCCCAGGTCGACGCCCTGGCCAAGCTGGGCGCGTCGGTCACCGTATTCATGCTCGGCGAAGACCCCAGCCTGGCCGCATTCGTCGACCTGGTGGCCCGCCGCAGCAGTGGTCGGGTGGTGGCGCCGGATCTGGACGGTCTCGGCGCCGCCGTGGTCAGTGACTATCTGCGTGGCAGGCGCGGCTGAACTAGCGCGCTAGTCGGTGACCACGACCACCTTTCCCGTGGCGTGGCCCTCCTCCTGATACTGCACGGCCGCCGGGATGTCGGCGAAGGGATAGGTCCGATCGATGACCGGGGTGAGCTTTCCGTCCTCGATGAACTCGGTAAGCGCCATGAGGTTTTCCCGGTTCCGAGTACATCGGGTCACCTCCGCCATCGCGATTCGCTGTGAGACGAACGGCGCCACCGCCAACGCCGCGAACATCCGGCCAGCGGGTTGTAGCCATCGACCCGCTGGCCCGCCGACGGCAACGTAGGTGCCCTTGGGTGTCAACACACGGCGGCATACCGACACCGAGCGACTTCCCGCGATATCCACCAACAACTCGTAACGCTGCCCGTCGCGCGTGAAATCCGCTGCGCTGTAGTCGATTACCGCATCCGCGCCGAGTCCGCGGACCAGTTCCGTATTCCGCGCGCCACAGACACCCGTGACCACCGCGCCGAACGCGTGCGCGAGCTGTACCGCGAATGTGCCGACCCCACCCGACGCGCCGTTGACCAGCACACGCTGCCCGGGTTGGATTCGTCCCTCATCACGCAGCGCCACCAGCGCGGTATTGGCCGCCAGCGGTACCGCGGCCGCCTGCTCGAATGACAGATTCTTCGGCTTCGGCGCCAATTCGCTTTCCCGGACACACACGTACTCGGCGAATCCACCCCCTTTGATCATCGCGAATACCGCGTCGCCGGGCCGGAATCCCGTCACCGCCTTGCCGACCCCTTCGACCACCCCCGCCAGATCGGCGCCCAGGATGGCGATCGACGGTTTGCGCAACCCGACACCGCCCCCCATCAGCCGCGCGATATATGGCTCACCGCGCATGAAATGCCAGTCATACGGCTGAACCGAGGTGGCACGCACCCGGACCAAAACCTCGTCGTCGGCCGGTACCGGCCGGTCGATGTCCATGAGAGTCAGCTGCTCCGGTGGACCGAATGCGCGAAGGACATAGGCCTTCATCGTGTTCTCCTCAGATCTCGGCACCGAGCCGCCTCCCGCGCTCATGAGCCTTACGTCGTAAGGTACCCTTACGACGTAAGGCTGGTCAATGGCGGCCGGGACCACACCGACTCCGACCAAAGTCGCTGCGGGTCAGGCGCTCTCGCGCAGACGGTCGAGACCGTCGAGGATCAGATCGAGCGCGAACTCGAATTCGAACTGGTCATCACACCAACCCAAGGTCGAGTCCGGATCATCGTGGGCGACCTCCCGCAGCATCCCGACCAGATTCGGGAGCGCCTCGGACATTGCGTCGAGCGCGGCCATGGCTTCGACATCGACCGGTCCGTCGCCGGGATCGAATAACTCCTGGGTGAAACCCAATGCCCGACTGCCCAGCACATGCATTGCGTGATGGGTCTGGTCGTAGGAGAAACCGCCTTCGCGCATCAGCCCCAGCAGGCCGTCGTAGTAGCGCAGGACCGCCTGGCTCGTATTGGTCCGCGTCTGGAACACCGCGGGTGCCCACGGATGCCGCAGCAGCACCTCGCGGGCCGCCAGAATCCGCTGCCGCACGGCCTGCTTCCACGCGTCCCCCGCAGCGGGAACACCGATGCCGGCCACCACCTCGTTGATCTCCCCCACGATGACGTCGACGACACCATCCAACACATCTTCTTTATTGGCCACGTGGTGATAGAGCGACATCGCCTCGACACCGAGCAATTCCGCCAGCCGACGCATCGTCAGCGATTCGATACCACCCTCATCGGCCACGCCGATCGCCGTGGAAAGTACTCGCATCCGGCTCAATGGGATTCGAGGCTCGACTTCGGTGGCCACCTACGCAAACCCCTTCCTCCGGACTCCGACTACAGCGTAAGTCCAGCCCGCCGAGGGCAGCAGAACCGGGCGGAGTGTCCAAACCTCCGCCCGGTCGCGAGCCTCGACGATCAGGAATGTCCGGCGATGATGACCTCGGGAATGCCGGTACCGAGCGGCACCGCGCGGCACGTCGGTGTCGGCGCGTGCGCGGGATCCAGCGTCTGCAACAGCAGTTCCTGGACGAACGGGTCGTAGACCATGTGGAAGTGACCGGTCTGGTCGACCGCGCACACATCCTGCAGCGCGATGTTCTCGACGCTCGGGCCGTGCAGCGCGATATTGCTGAACGGCTGGATCATCTCGTCGACCCTGCTGCCGATGGTCACATAATGCGGGCCGGGCACGGTGTCACCGCCCGCATTGAGTTCGACCATTATCGGCGACCCCTGCGCCTGCTGCACCGCCGCGAGCGAGGTGACCATCGAGAACGCCTGCAGCGCACCCGGAATCGCCTCCGCAACCGGCACCAGTCCGTACATCACGCCGCCGTAGCTCGGGGACGCCAGACCGATCCACTGACCGGTCTTCGGCGCTCCGCCGAGCTTGTTCACGTAGTAGCGAGTCACATTGGCACCCTGGGAAAATCCGACGATATCGACCTGCGTGGCACCGGTGGCGGCCAGCACCTGATCGACGAACGCACCGACCTGATAGGCGCTCAACACGATGTCCTCGGTGCCATAGGTGTCCTTACCAGGAGCACCGCCGTAGTTGAGGGCGAAGACACAGAAGCCGAGCGCCGAAATCTGCGGCCCGATGGCCGACCAGTCGGAGTAGGCCGTGGAATCGGTGCCGTGTGCCAGGATGACCGGACGGGGATGTTCCGCGGTCGGCTTACAGTCGAAGTTGTTGGCGCCGACCGGGACCGCGTTCTTGTGCGTCTTCAGATAGGTCGCGGCGGCCAGATGATCCGACTGGGCCGGACCGGGTTGGGTCGGGATATCCGGCGGACGGTATCCCACGATCGGCGCACTCGCCGGCGCGGTATCGACCGGTTCGGCGCTGACGATCGGCGCCGTGCCGGAGCCGAAAACCACGGCTCCGGCGACGATACCGGCACAGACCACACGCCGGAACTGTGAACTACCCCAACCCCACGAACCAATCGGCTGTTCCATATCACAATGATGTACCCGATCGACTCGAAAAGTGCACGCTCAGGCGGTGTTTCACATTGCCCTCACTTTTCGGGGGCGTCATCCTCGGCGAGAATGCGGTATAACGCTTTGCGTGCCTCGGTCAGCACCTCCGCAGCCCGAGTCGCCTGCTGCGGAGTACCCGCCGCCGCGACCTGAGCGGCCGCACCCATCAGCTGTCCGATGAGCGCCCGCAGATCCATCGCCTGAGTGCCGACGTCTTCCTTGACATCCGCCCAGGGATCGCCGAGCTCGTCGCGATTCTCGGTGACGTAGGTCTCGCCCGCGTCGGTGAGCTTCGCGGTCTTGCGACCGGCGACCTTCTCGATGAGCACCAGACCCTCGTCCTCGAGCTGTGCGAGCGCGGGGTAGATGGATCCCGGACTCGGGCGCCAGACATCGTCGCTGCGCTCCCTGATCTGCTGGATCAGTTCATAGCCGTGCATCGGACGCTCGGTGAGCAGCAACAGCACTGCCGCCCGCACGTCACCGCGCCTGCCCCGGCCGCCGCGACCGCGTCCACGTCCGAAACCCGGACCGAAGCCGGGGCCGAACCCAGGACCGAAGCCCGGTCCGAAATCGGGACCGAAACCGTGCCGCCCGCCGCGGCGATGCTGCCGACGACCCGCGTCACCCTCGTCGCGGCCCGGCTTCCGCCAGCGGCCACGACCTCTGAATTCTCCGTATTCGATGTTTTCCATGTCAGCCTCCTTGGGCTCTTGTGTGTATCTCACGTTATCGACGATATATCGGCAATGCATCGCGCGCAAGAGTGATGGGTGACACGAACCAACCAGTCGCCCCAATGCGAACGGGCCGCACATCGGTCGATGTGCGGCCCGCGTATGCGACTTACCACCCGAGCTGGGCGTACCAGGCAGGTCGGCCGGGTCGACGATCCAGCGGCCGAGGGCGGGCGGCCCGTCCCCGGGGCAACCGGCGGGCTGACCACTGTTCGCGCGCCGAAGTTTTCATGCGCACCCTATGGCGCAAGCGAATCGATCCAGCGCTCCAACCGACGACCTTCGGTCACCATGAGCTCGGGATCGCGGAACGTATTGGCGAGCAATGAGATCCCCTGGTAGGCCGCGAACAGCGCAACGGCGAGTTCGTCCGCATCCGCGCGCCCCATCGCCGTGAACTGCTGCTCGATCCAGTCGAGCAAGGTGCGAATACTCGTCTCGGACGCCCGCTCCAGCCCGTCGTCACGTTTACCCAGTTCCGAGGCCAAAGTGCCAGTAGGGCAGCCGAATTGCACGGCCAGGTCACGCTGGTCGACCCAACCGCGCACCAGCGCCCGCAACCGCTCCTGCGGCGCGTCGTACTGTTCGAGCGCGGCGATCAACTCCTGCAGGGTCTGCGCATGCGCGCCGAGTGCGGCCTCTACCAGCTGATCCTTTGTCTTGAAGTAGTAATAGACATTGCCGACCGGCACCTCGGCGACCCGCGCGATATCGGCAATCGTCGTCTTCTCGACACCCTGCTCATGGAACACCTGAGCGGCCGCGACGGCGAGGCGTTCCCGCTTGCCCGCCTTGGGTGTCATGCGCCGACCTTCGACTGAGTTAGTCATACAACTAACTATAGACAAGTCGACCGCTCATCGGCTACGTTCGTTTTAGTCAGCCAACTAACTCAGGAGTCGAAATGATCGTAGTGACCGGAGCGACCGGCAATATCGGACGCACCCTCGTGCAGCAGCTCATCGCCGCCGGCGAGCAGGTGACGGCCGTATCCCGCGGCAATCAGGACATCGCACTGCCGGCCGGCGTCCAGCATCGGCGAGCCGACCTCGCCGATCCCGAAAGCCTCTCCCCCGCAGTGGAAAACGCCGACGCCCTCTTCCTGCTCCTCACCGGACCACAGCTGGTGACCGGACCCGATCCGGAGCGATTCGTCGAGGTCGCCGCGGCGGGCGGGGTCAAGAAGCTGGTTTTGCTGTCGTCCCAGGCGACCGGCACCCGGCCCGGACTCGCCTCACACGCGCGACTGCATGCGTTCGAGTCGGCCCTGCGGCAGTCCGACCTGAACTGGACGATTCTGCGGCCCACCGGATTCTTCTCCAATACCTACGCATGGATCGAGTCGATCCGGACCGAAGGGGTGATCGCCGCACCGTTCGCGGATGTGGCGTTGCCCGCGATCGACCCCGCCGATATCGCCGAGGTCGCGGCGAATGTGCTTCGCACAGCGGGACATTCGGGCACCACCTACGAACTGACCGGGCCCGCCGCGATCAGTCCACGCGAGCAAGCGGACATCGTTGCGGCGGCCCTGGATACTTCGTTGCGGTTCGTCGAGTTGACTCGCGAGCAGGCCAGGGCGGGAATGCTGCGGTTCATGCCCGGCGATGTCGCCGATGGCACGCTGGACATCATCGGCACGCCGACACCCGGCGAGCAGCAGGTCAGTTCGGATGTGGAGCAGGTCATCGGGCGACCAGCGGCCTCGTATGCCGAATGGGTCCAGCGCAATCGCGCACTTTTCGCCTGATCGCATCGGCGTCGACCGCGATCTCGGCGGTCGACGCTCCCGCCGGGCGGTCGGGGGGCCAACACCACGTGGTGCCGTCCCCCGATCGCCAATCGGATCAGTTCGAGCGGCTGACGATCCGAATCTGCTGCTCGCCCTTACGATCTCGGACGTCGGCCCCGAGCGCCACCAGCCTTTCGTCCAGCTCCTCCACCACGAGCGGCTTCTTATCGGCCACCGCGCGCCGCCTCGCGCGCATCAGCGCATCGATGGCCTCCCCGGTTTCGGGTCGCCCGTCGGTCCAACGCAGGAATTCCCCGCTGAAGGGATCGTTCTCGTCGACCCACGGAAATCCGTGCTGACGGAAGGCGGTCTCGATATCGCGGGCACTCAGGTCAGTGGCGCGGAATCGGGCCAGCCGCAGGCGGTTTCGGTCGGTGAGGACCAAGTCGGCGTCCTCACGGAACACCGCCGCGATGCCAGCGCGGGCGACGTACAGCTCACGTCCGTTCTGGGCGAGCTCGACATGGTCGTCGGCGACCGTGAGCGCCAAGCTCTCTTTGCGCGCGGTGTCGAACAGGGCGAGCCCGGCGATCAGACCGATGACGGTGGTGGCAGGAACCAGCCAGACGCGCGGCACCGTCATGGCGATGCGCAGCGGGCCGGGAATCGCGTGCACGGTATCCACCAGCCACTGCCCCACGGCCGGTATGGCGAAACCGATGCCGCAGCCGAGCGCGAGGCCACCGATAGCGAACAGCCAGAGCCAGACGGTGGAGAAACGCAGGGCGGTGGGTGCGGACGTAGTGGTCATCGGTCCTCCGATCCGATTGGGCGCAATAGTCGAGAGACGGTGGCGCGCACCAGCGGTCGCGGATCGTGCGGACGATCCGGATCGGCATTGAGGAAGGCCGCGTCGATGATCGACATGATCCAGCGCGCGGTCTCTGCGGGCTCGAACCCCGGATCGATGCAGCCCTGTTCGATGCCGCGCTCGAGTCTTTAAGCGAGATTTATAAATTACTTGGTGTTGTAGATAAAGATGAAGTTCGTTGTCAAGATATGTTCGAATTTGTTTCTAAAAAACAAAAGGAAGTGCAAAAACAAATAGAGGATTTAAAACGAATTGAAACTATGTTAGACGACTTAAAAAAACGATGTCCAGATGAAAAGCAATTACATTCGTGTCCAATAATAGAAACATTAACATGAGAGATTAATTAACGAAAGGAGCTTTTTTATGAATAAATTTAAGGTAAACATTTCAGGAATGACTTGTACGGGTTGTGAAAAACACGTAGAATCAGCACTTGAAAAGATAGGTGCTAAAAATATTGAGTCTAGTTATCGTCGTGGTGAAGCAGTATTTGAACTGCCCGATGATATTGAGGTTGAAAGTGCAATAAAGGCGATTGATGAAGCAAATTACCAAGCCGGAGAAATTGAAGAAGTATCATCACTAGAAAACGTGGCGTTAATTAATGAAGACAATTATGACCTTCTTATTATTGGTTCTGGTGCTGCTGCCTTTTCTTCGGCAATTAAAGCTATAGAATACGGTGCAAAAGTTGGAATGATTGAGCGTGGAACGGTTGGGGGAACCTGTGTGAATATTGGCTGTGTTCCGTCAAAAACTCTTCTTAGGGCAGGGGAAATCAATCATTTATCAAAAGACAATCCGTTTATAGGTTTACAAACATCCGCTGGAGAAGTGGATTTAGCTAGTTTAATCACGCAAAAGGATAAATTGGTGAGCGAACTTCGGAATCAAAAATATATGGATTTAATTGATGAATATAATTTTGATTTAATTAAAGGTGAAGCAAAATTCGTTGATGCTAGTACGGTTGAGGTCAATGGGGCAAAGTTATCTGCAAAACGCTTTTTAATTGCAACAGGTGCATCGCCTTCGTTGCCCCAAATTTCAGGACTTGAAAAAATGGACTATTTAACTAGTACAACACTTCTTGAGTTAAAGAAAATACCAAAACGATTAACTGTAATTGGTTCAGGATACATTGGAATGGAGCTTGGACAACTATTTCATCATTTAGGTTCAGAAATAACACTTATGCAAAGAAGTGAGCGACTTTTAAAGGAGTATGATCCTGAGATTTCAGAGTCAGTTGAAAAAGCGTTAATTGAACAGGGTATAAACCTTGTCAAAGGGGCAACTTTTGAGCGTGTTGAACAAAGTGGAGAGATAAAAAGGGTTTACGTAACAGTAAATGGCAGTAGAGAAGTCATTGAATCAGATCAGTTACTTGTTGCCACTGGAAGAAAACCAAATACGGATTCTTTAAATTTAAGTGCAGCAGGTGTTGAAACTGGAAAAAATAATGAAATCCTGATCAATGATTTTGGTCAAACAAGTAATGAAAAGATTTATGCAGCAGGAGATGTGACTTTAGGACCACAATTTGTATATGTAGCAGCCTATGAAGGTGGAATTATTACTGATAATGCTATTGGTGGATTAAACAAAAAAATAGATTTATCGGTAGTTCCGGCTGTTACGTTTACGAATCCGACGGTTGCAACGGTTGGTTTAACAGAAGAACAAGCAAAAGAGAAAGGGTATGATGTGAAGACATCTGTATTACCTTTAGATGCTGTTCCAAGAGCAATTGTAAACCGTGAAACAACCGGTGTATTTAAACTAGTAGCAGATGCAGAAACACTAAAAGTATTAGGGGTTCATATTGTATCTGAGAATGCAGGAGATGTCATCTATGCAGCATCATTAGCTGTTAAATTTGGCTTAACGATAGAAGATTTAACAGAAACCCTAGCACCATATTTAACAATGGCTGAAGGGCTAAAATTAGCTGCACTTACGTTCGATAAAGATATTTCGAAATTATCTTGTTGTGCAGGCTAAGGGAACTTTTTACAACTCCCTATTCAAGTGAACCAGCTAATGCTTTAAGGGATTTTCTAAGTGCATTTGTGGTCACAAAATAATTTAACACTGATGATTTCGACATCAATTATAGATTTGATATTGAAATTATCATTGCTAATTATTTTACTAACATCAATCTCATAAAGCATTTATATGATTGAAAACAAAAAGCCTATCATTCACTATCCTACAATAAAAAGGGTTATCCCATAGTTACACGGGATAACCTTACAATTATTAAATTATGCAGTTGCACAGCTACAATCTTTGCACTCGCAAACTTCATCAGTACAGTTGTCTACACATTCTTGACTACAGTAAACTTTTCCTGCTTCTTCTACTTTTGTTTCCCCAAGAAGACAATTACAGTTCGGTCTCGCACATTTTTCCATACTAAACACCTCCTTATTATTTAGGTAAATCTTCGGTTAAACACCAACCTCGATCTAATAGACTAACGACGCAATTATCAACAATTCGGTACCGAATAAAATTGGCTTCACGAATACTGCGAACGATGCCTTTATCAACCAATCGTTGAAGTTGGTTGGAAATGGCTTGAGGTTTCATTTCAAGCTGTTCTGCCACCTCGCTAACAGATGCATTT
The DNA here is from genome assembly GCF_040609795.1 of Nocardia sp. NPDC004604. Lineage (NCBI taxonomy): Bacteria > Bacillati > Actinomycetota > Actinomycetes > Mycobacteriales > Nocardiaceae > Nocardia > Nocardia sp. NPDC004604. The sequence continues at coordinate 265 of NZ_JBEXLC010000168.1, read as the reverse complement.
GGAGTTCGAAGCAAGGTATGCAGTATTCTAAGCCGTGTCCCATTAGAAAGTATTTTAAAGGTCTCACTTAAACCTTCAGCGTTCTCTGTATCTAATAAGGGGCGTTCCGTTAGTTTTGGTTTTGGTGTACACCAGTTTTCAGACATTATTTCCCCCTCCATTTCACAATATAGTATATTCGCCGGGTTCCGCCATTCTAGCGCCATGTGTCATAGTAAGTTCTAGTATACGATTAATTGTCAAAATACCCCCATGACAATTAATT
>NZ_JBEXLC010000167.1:0-19465 GCF_040609795.1 Nocardia sp. NPDC004604 | reverse complement strand
TCTTTCGTAGTTATTTGGGCTTTTTTTGGTGTTTTACTTTTGTCTTTGAATTGTGTCAACCGGCTTCTCACAACGGCGTGAGAGGTGATCACGATGGAAATCCGGAAGGTAAAAGTATTCGACAAGCGGCGGCTGGCCCGAGTATTGGCTGTGCTATTGCTCGTGGCCGGAGCCGGGGCGGTGACCAGTACGGGCGCGCCGGCACGGGCGGACTGTGCCGACGTCGATGTGGTCGTGGCCAGGGGCACCGGGGAACCCGGGTGGCTCGGCTCCGTTGTCGGCGATCCGCTGTACGGCACACTGCTGCAGGCACTTCCGGTCAGTAGCAGTGCCTACCGGGTGGACTATCCGGCGGATCTGCTCGACCCCACCTCGCTCAGCCGCGGCACCCAGGATATGACCGACCATGTCATCCGGCAGTCGCAGATGTGCCCGGATCAGCAGTTCATCCTGGTCGGCTACTCGCAGGGTGCGGCCGTCGTACACGGCGTGGTCGGCACCGGCATCGTGACCGCATTGCCCGGGATCTACGTGCTCCCCGGCGATCTCGAATGGAAGGTGTCCGCGGTTCTGTTGTTCGGCGACCCCCTGCGCCTGATCGGCTGGGGCGTCCCCGGCAACTACGCCTGGAAGACCGCCGACTACTGCACTGCCGGTGATCCGGTCTGCGGTGGCGGCCTCGACCCGAGCCAGCACGGGAACTACGGCTGGGCATTCTGGCCGGCCGCGGAGTTCGCGGCGGGCCGGGTGTAGGCCGGGAAATCCGCGCGGCGGGGTCGCAGATCGGCCCCGCCGCCGGTGTGTTCGCACGGGATTCATACCGATGGCACCCGGGCGTGGGAAAGTCGGAAGCATGACTGTGCACCATCGCATCGGCATGATCGTCGCGGGACTCGTGAGCATCGCCCTGGTGGCGGGGTGCGGTACCGCATCGGAGGGCAGCGGCCCGGCCACTTCGTCGGTGCCCGGGGTGATCCCCCTGATCTCGACCAACGATCTGCGCGGGGCGCAGTCGAACGAGGTACATCTGTTCGGGCTCAACGATTTACACGGCAACCTCCAGCCGCCTGCCGGTTCCACCGGCAAGATCGCCGGATACGATGCGGGCGGCGCCGCGTATCTGGCCACCCATCTGGCACGGCTGAAGCAGGCCTATCCGGCCAGTGCCGTGGTGGCGGCGGGTGACAATATCGGCGCGAGCCCGCTGGTCTCCGGGCTGTTCCACGACGAGCCGACCATTACCTTTCTGAACTCCATCGGATTGGCCGCCTCCGCGGTGGGCAATCACGAATTCGACAGCGGCGTCATCGAATTGGCGCGGCTGCGCGAGGGTGGTTGCGCGTTCGCGGGCTGCTCGCCAGGTGCGCCGTTCACCGGTGCGAAGTTCCCGTATCTGGCCGCCAATGTCACCGACGCCGATGGCAAACTGCCGCCGACGCTGCGCCCGTGGACGATGCTCGAGGTCGGCGGACGCAAGATCGGTGTCATCGGCACGGTGACCCCGGAGACTGCGAGTATCGTTCTCCCCGAAGGCATTCGGGGCTACATCTTCGGCGATGAGGTCGCGGCCATCAATCGGTACGTGCCCGAGGTGACGGCGGCGGGCGCGCAGACCGTGGTGGCGCTGCTGCACGACGGTGGAGTGCAGAAACCGGCCCAGAATGTCGCGATCGACTACAACGGATGCGCGAATATCTCCCCCGAGGTCACCGCCTTGGCCACCGGCGTGGATCCGGCGGTGCGGGTGCTGCTCACCGGGCATTCGCATCAGCCGTATGTCTGCACCATCGATGGCAAGGTGGTCACCCAGGCCGCCTCCTATGGTCGGCTGATCACCGATATCACCCTGCGCTTCGGCGCCGAGGGCGTGCAGGCCTCGGCGGTGAACCGGGTGGTGACCCGCGATGTCACCCCGGACGCCGCCACCACCGCCCTGATCGACTTCTATGCCGAACAGGCCAAGCCGCGCGCGGATCGGCCGGTCGGCATCGCGGCCGCCTCGCTGCCACACGAACCGGCGCGTTCCGGCGAATCACCGCTGGGTGATGTGATCGCGGACTCGATGCTCTCGGTGACCGCGGCCGCGCCCGCCGCGGCGGTGGCCGCGTTCATGAATCCGGGCGGGGTGCGCACCGACCTGAAGTCCGGTGAGATCACCTACGGCGATATCTATACCGTCCAGCCGTTCGGCAATCAGGTGGTCACCGTCACACTGACCGGCAGTCAGATCCTGCGCCTGCTCGAACAGCAATGGAATATCGCGGGCAAGCCGACCGTCCTCTCACCCGCCGGGCTCACCTACACCTATGTCGAATCCGGCCCGAAGGGCGGCAAGGTGGTGGCCGACAGCGTGCGCATCGGTGGCCAGCCGCTCAATCCGGTCGCCACCTACCGCATCACCACCAACAGTTTCCTGGCCTCCGGCGGCGATGGCTTCACCGTCTTCACCGAGGGCGCCGACAAGACGGTCGGCCCCATCGATCTCGACGCCTTCGAGTCCTATCTGCGGGGCCGTCCGCCGCTCGATTCGCCGCCAGCCCGCACCGAGAAGCGCTGAGCCGGCCGCGGCGGTCTCGAGACGGCGACGGCCATCGCGCACGGGGATACGATCGGAGACGACGACGTTCCTCCGATCACCAGGGGGCACCAGATGGATCCCTTCACTGCCACCCCGAATCTGCGCGCGGCCGACGCCGATCGGGAAGAGGTCGTCGACGCGCTGAAACACAACTTTCAACTAGGTCGTCTCGATGCCGACGAACTGAGCGATCGGATCGGACAAGCCCTGTGCGCCAGGACCTTCGGTGATCTGGCCGTGGCGATGGCGGGCCTGCCGCCGATCCAGCGCGCCCTGCCGCAGCCGGTCTACCGGCCCTACCCGCGTGCGGTCAATCGGGCCAATCCGCTGGCCATCGCATCGCTGGTACTCGGTCTGCTCGGCGTGTGCTGCGGACTCTCGGCGCCGCTCGCGCTCATTCTCGGCATCGTCGGGCTGACCGAGGAGCGGAAGAACCCGGATCCACGTCCGGCGACCGCGATCGCCGGTATAACGATCGCCGTGACCTTTGGCATCGTCTGGTTGATCGTGTGGGCAAACGCGCTGTCCTGATTGGGGATTCGCGCCCGGGAATTATCTGAATACTGTTGTAACACATAATATTCGCGACTCCGTTGGTGACCAGTCACACATCGCAGTCGGCCGTCATTTGCTTGCCGGGAGCTAGCCGGGCCGATTAAAGTTACCGATCAGTAGGAGCGTTCCTGCTCCGGCCCGACAATTGTTGTCCGGCGGCCGAATCATTGATGTCCGCATTCACTGCTGCATGCCGGGCGCGCATGTGTGACAACTCAATTCGAGTGCGACAGCAGGAGGATGTGCGATGACGACTTTCATCGTGACGGGCGGAACCGGGTTTTTGGGCCGACGGGTCGTGCAGGGACTCCTGGAGGCCGATTCCGAGGCCATTGTGCATGTGCTGGTTCGTACCGCGTCGGTGGCGAAATTCAGCGAACTCGCCGCAGGCTGGACCGGCGGCGAACGCGCCTTTCCGATGCTCGGTGATCTGACCGCCGATGGCCTCGGACTGATCGAGGACGCACCGAAGGCCGATCATGTGATCCACCTCGGCGCGGTCTACGACATGACCGCCGATGAGGAGACCGCACATGCGGCCAATGTCGCCGGCACCCGCTCGGTGCTCGAACTGGCCCGCGAACTGGGCGCGGTGCTGCATCACGTCTCGTCGGTGGCCGTGGCCGGTGACCACAGGGGCAAATTCTTCGAGGAGGACTTCGACCTCGGCCAGCGGCTGACCTCGCCGTATCACCGCACCAAATTCGCCGCGGAGAAGATGGTCCGCGAATCCGAGGGCGTGCGCTGGCGGGTTTACCGGCCCGCGATCGTGGTCGGCGATTCCCGCACCGGCGAGATGGACAAGATCGACGGTCCGTACTACTTCTTCCCGGCCATTTCACGCCTCGGCGCACTTCCGGCCGAACTGCCGATGCTGCTGCCCGAACTGGGCGCGACCAATATCGTGCCGGTCGACTATGTGGCGGGCGCGATGGTCGAGCTGGTGCGCCGCACCGGACTCGACGGGCGCACCTTCCATCTGGTCAACCCGGAGCCGCAGCCGTTCGGCGAGATCTACGGCGCACTTGCCGCCGCGGCGGGCGCCCCGACCGGCATCGGCACGGTGCCCGGCAGCGGGCTCGCGCTGAGCGGGCTCTCGCATATCCCGGGTGTCGCAACGGTTCGCGATTTCCTGTTGGAGCAGTTGGGAATTCCCGCCGCTGTCGCGCCGCACACCTCGTTCTCGGCGGAGTTCGTCGCCGACTCCACCCGGTCGCAGTTGCGTGGAACGGGTTTGGCGGTGCCGTCCTTCGACAGCTACGCCGAACGGCTGTGGCGATACTGGTCCGAGAATCTCGACCCGAACCGGGATCGGCCCGGCGACAGCGGTGACCCGCTGGACGGGCGCGTCATTCTGATCACCGGTGCGTCCTCCGGCATCGGCTTGGCCACCGCGCATGCCGTGGCGCAGCGCGGTGCAACCGTCATCATGGTGGCGCGCGGTGTCGATGATCTGGTGGCCGCCGCGGAGTCGGTGCGCGCCGAAGGCGGTGTCGCACACGCCTATCCGTGCGATATCACCGATTCCGACGGTGTCGAGGATTTGGTCGCCGCGGTGCTCGCCGATCACGGTCATGTCGATTATCTGGTGAACAATGCGGGCCGCTCGATCCGTCGCTCGGTGGTGAATTCCACCGACCGCATGCACGATTTCGAGCGGACCATGGCGGTGAATTACTTCGGCGCGGTACGGCTCATCCTGGCGCTGTTGCCATCCATGCGGGCGCGGCGTTTCGGACATATCGTCAATATCTCCTCGATTGCCGTGCAGACGAAGGTGCCGCGATTTGCCGCGTATGTGGCGAGTAAATCGGCGCTGGACAACTTCAGCGAAATCGCCGCCGTCGAAAACCGGGATGCGGGAATCACTTTCACCTCGGTCCGCATGCCGCTGGTGCGCACCCCGATGATCGCGCCCACCGACCTCTACCGTTCACTGCCGGTGCCGGATCCGGACCGCGCCGCCGAAATCGTGGTGCGTGCCATCGAGGATCGCCCGCACCGCATCGACACCCCGGTCGGCACCTTCGCCCAGGCGGTCGAACTGCTGATGCCCTCGGTCAAGCGGACGATCATGCACCAGGGATTCCGGTGGTTCGGCGAATCGCATGCGGCACAGGGCAAGCCGACGGAGGTGCCCACCGCCGCCGAAGAAGCGGAGCAGGAAGCCGAATCGGGCCGCGGCGCTCTGTCCTACCTCGCACCCGTCGTGCTGCCCCTGATGGCGCTGCCGAGTCCGGCCGCCCGGGTCACCCGCGTGATCCCCGGCCTGCATTGGTGATCACGCCATAATGGCCTGGTGGCCAAGGCATATAGCACCGGCACCGTCAAGTTCTACAAGGCAGAGAAGGGGTGGGGGGCGATCTCCTCACCCGACCTGCCAGCGGGATGCGATGCCTGGGTCTCCTTCAGCTGCATCGATGGCGACGGGTTTCGGACGCTGACCGAAGGCGACCGGGTCGAGTTCAGATACGAGCAGGCACAGCAGGACAGCTTCCGGTACCGGGCAACGTGGGTCCGGAAGGTCTGAGTTTCCTTCGCCCCTGGGGGCGTGGGACGTTCGGCCCTGGTGTGGAGGAGGGGTGTTTCGTATTCTGGCGGGGCCGACCCACCGTATTCCCGTGGCGCAGTGGCGGTCCGGTGCCGCAACGGTGACGAATCCCGGGACAGGGGGACCGTCGAACTCGTGGCAGGGGTAGCGGTCGTGAGAGTTCCTAGGATTAGCGTGGGGCAGTTCGATCAGTTGACCGATGAGTTCTTCTCGGCCCTCGAGTTTCTGACGAAGCTGTCGGCCGACGACGGCGGGATTGCCGCCCTGTGCGGCGCCTGTGTCCGGGTGCTGCCGGTGCAGCGTGCGGCCATCCTGATCCAAGAGCGCGATGCCGGACTCCAGCCGTGGTGTGCCAGCGATTCGGTCGCGGCGCGGGTGGCGGCGGTGCAGGCCACCGCGGGGCAGGGTCCGGCCGTGGACGCCGTCGCCACCGGGGTGCCGGTGCTGGTCGACGATCTGGGCGCGACCGCCGAACGGTGGCCGGGCTTCGCCGATGAGTTGAACCGGGTGGCGGCGGCCGGATCGATGGTCGCGGTGCCATTGCAGATGGGTGTGGTGCGTTTCGGTGTGCTCGATCTGTATCGGGCGTATCCGGGGCGGCCGGAACCGGCGGTGATCTCGGCGGGACTGCATATCGCCGATCTCGTCATCGCCCAGCTGATCGCCGGATCGGAGCGATCCGCACCCGCCGCACAGTGGTGGGATCGGCCGCTGACCAGCCGCATCATCCACCAGGCCGCCGGAATCGTGATCGCACAGTTGGGTATCGGTGCGCCGGATGCCTATGCACGGCTGCGTGCGCATGCGTTCGTACACGGGTTGTCGCTGGCCGAGGTCGCGCAATTGGTGGTGGACAACCGGATTCGCTTCGATACCTGAATCAGTCCGTCGCGTCGGGGTGCAGGTCGACGCGACCTTCGACCACCGTGCGCCGCTCCAGTCCGCGGAATCCACAGGGTAGCTGGACATTTCATGACCGGGCCGGAACGCCGAATGCCTGGTGTGCGAGTTCGCATGGCCATACCATGGAAATGTCAGCAAGTGCGGCGCGGGACTTGACGGGGACGATCGGCTTTCGCGTGCGCGGGGTGATTCGGATGGCTGACAATGAGGTGCTGGTTGCGGCGCGGCTCGCCGAACTACTCCCCGCGATCGGTGATACGGCGGAGATGGTGCGACAGCTGATGCACAGTGCCACCGCCGCACTGGATCTGGCGGGCTGCACCGTCATGCTGATGCCCGACGAGACGCTGACCCCCGATGAACAAACCCGCTTCGCGGCCGCCGCGCCGGAAGACTTCGTGGAAATCGAACTCTGCCAGCACAGCAGCGAACGCGGCCCGAGTGTGGACGCGTTCCGGACCGGCGCACCGATCGCGGTCGACGATATCGGTCGGCGCCGGGCGCGCTGGCCGGAGTTCTCCGCCGAGGCGGTCCGGCACGGGGTGGCGTCGCTGGCCGAGATTCCGATGCGGGTCGGCGGAACCACCGTCGGCACGCTCGGTCTGTACGGTCCGACGCCGCGGGTCTGGACCGCTCGCGACCTCGCGGTGGGCGGCCTGCTGGCCAGCATGGCGACCGGGCACATTCTGAACGCGAATGTCCTGCGCCGCCAACAGCGTTTGACCGCCCAGCTACAGCAAGCACTGGATTCGCGGATCGTCATCGAGCAGGCCAAGGGCGTGATCGCCAATGCCAGGCGGACCACCCCGGAGGCCGCCTTCGAGCTGATCCGGACCCATGCCCGCAAGAATCGGGTCGCGGTGCAGGCGGTGGCGAAGGGCATCGTCGAACTCGGACTGCGCATTTGATCCGATCGATGGCGAAACCGCAATGGCGCAGGCGCGCGGCACGGTATCCTGGCTGACGGCGGATTCCCGGCCCCAGCCCCCGGCCGGATCCCATTCTCCGACAGGTCCGTCCATGCCCTCGACGGTCTGCTTCGACGCATCACTCAACCGTCGAATCCATCGCTTGTCGCATCATCTGTTCGTCTGGGGGCAATCGTGATCTTGCTCGTATCGCAACGGTCCGAACGAATTCCAACCACTGTGCGACCCATCGCCCGCCCGGTTCGCGATCCGGTCGATGCCGGATCCGGTGCGGTCGATCCCGAATTGGTGCACCGCATCGGCGGCGGCGATCGGGAGGCGTTCGCGCAGCTGTACCGTCGTACCCACGGTCTGGTCTACCGGCGCGTGCTGTCGATCGTCCGTGATCGCGGGTACGCCGAGGAGACCTGTCACGACGTCTATCTGGAGGTGTGGCGGTGCGCGGTCGGCTTCGACGAGCACCGCGGCTCGGTGCTGACCTGGTTGCGCATGCTGGCCCACCGCCAGGCCGTGGACCGGGTCCGCCGTGAGCGCGCCGCCATCGACCACAACCACTCCTGGGGCAGCCGGGACTATCAGCCGCCCACCGATGTGGTCGCCGAGGAGGCGCTGCGCCGCGACGAAAGGGAGGCGCTGCGCAAAAGTCTGACCAATCTGACCACACTGCAACACGAATCCATCTCCCTCGCTTACTATTCCGGCCTCACCTACCCGCAGGTGGCGGCACGCCTCGGTGTCGGCCTACCCACGGTCAAATCCCGGATCCGCGCGGGGCTCGAACACCTGAAGACCGATCTGGAGGAACCGCAGGACCCGGTCACGCCATAGGTGACTTCCGCAGGCTGCCGGTCCTTCGAGACTCGCGATATCGAACTGCGCCAGCGTCTCGGTCCGGTGTCGCGCTATTGCTGTCCAAGGCAGGCCGTATCCCCGGTGACACAGGCGGTTTGGCCGGAATCATGACCTGGCTCGATGAATTCGATGACCTACTCATCTGTGAAGTCGTCCCGGGTATCAGGTCTTCGGCATGCTGAGCCGAGGTCGAGCGTTCACGCGAATCGGGTCAGGCGTTGTCCAGTGTCGTGGCGACGGTGTCGGCGATGTTCGCGCGAAAGGCCTTGGGGGAGAAGGTCATGGCGTGGGTGCGGATGGCGGCCGGGTCGTAGGCCATTGGATCGAAGCGGCGCATTGCCTCGGCGAGTCCGTGGATGACGTGTTCATCGCTGCCGTGCGCGACGTACTCGCCGGTTGTGCCCGCCCGCACGGTATCCAGGGCGCCGCCCTGATCGACCGCGAGAACCGGTGTGCCGCAAGCCATTGCCTCGACGGGGACGATGCCGAAATCCTCGATGCCCGGCATCAACAGGGCACGGCAGCGGCGGTACATATCGAGCAGCACGTCGAACGGGGTCGCGCCGAGGAAGGTGGTCTCGGCGCCCGCGATTCCGTCGAGTTGGGCGCGGAAGCGGCCGTCGCCGAGGACGACCAGGCGCACGCCGGCGCGCTGGGCGGCGCGAATGGCGAGATCCGGGCGTTTGTAGGGGACCAAGCGGCCCGCGACCAGGAAGAAGTCCTCGCGGGCAATGGCCGGGTCCGGGGTGAAGTCGTCGACCTGGACGGGCGGGTTGATGACCGTCGAGGGGCGTCCCCACCAGTCGCGGATGCGGGCGGCGACCGCGTGCGAGTTGGCGACGATATGGGTGAGCTCAGGTGCGGCACGCAACTCGGCACGACGGGCCAGGCGGCCGAGGGCGGTGAGTGCGAGTTGTCCCGCGCGCCCGCCCGCCTCCTGGGCGCGGAACTCGGGATCCCAAGCCCACCGTGCCGGAGTGTGCACGTACACGATTGTCGGTGCGTCCGTGGCGAATACGGCCTGGGTGGCGAAGGCATGATGGCTGATCAGCACCGCGTCGAACCGCCCGCGCAGCGGGAGTCGGCGCAGCGCACGAGGCACGAAGGGCAGCAGCGGGGCATGCGATCGACGACCGGTCGCGGCGTGGGCGCGGCTGAGCCAGGTGTCGTGCACCGTGGTCAGCGGTGGCCTAATGCCGTCCGGGTCGACAATGGGCGCGAATACCGGTGCGTCGGGCCAGGTTTCGAGGAATTCGCCGACCACGGCCTCGGAACCGCCGAATTCGGTGAACCGTTCGTGCACGATGCCGATCCGTGGCGATCCGGTCCCGTTGTGTGACAGTGTCATTCGGACGCCGAGTCGATGCGGCGCGGCGCTGCCCTGCGTCGGATGGCCGGTGCCACCGGGCGGCCCTCCAGCAATCCGTCCACGCTGCCCTGCTCAATTGCCTTGCGGTACACGCTCGCCGCCTCGCGACAGGCGGCAATGGTCTGCGCGATATCGGATTCGGTATGCGCGGCCGAGGTGACAAAGGACTGACCGAGGACGCCGCGGTTCAGCAGTTCCTGCAGGAACAGGGTGCGGAACTCCTGGGAGGGCTGGCCGTTCGGATCGCGGGTCACGAAGATCAGGCAGGAGGGGCGGCCGAGGACCTCGAGGTAGTCGGCGATGCCGAGATCGGTGGCGAGCGCGTTCACCCCATCCGCGAGCAGACGACCGGCCTGCTCCATCCGCGCGATCGGATCGCCGGTGGTGTACTCGTGCGCGACGGCGCGAAATGCGGCCAGCGAGGCGGACTCCGGGCCGTGCGTGGTGGAGAGCAGGAAGACGCGATCGCGATCGGTGCGCAACCCGCCGAGTTCCATGAACTCGCGCTTGCCCGCCAGTGCCGAGATCGGAAAGCCGTTGCCCATGGCCTTGCCCCAGCACGACAGGTCCGGGGTGACCTCGTAGATGGCCTGCGCCCCGCCGACCGACCAGCGGAATCCGGTGATCATCTCATCGAAGATGAGCAGGGTGCGGTGCCGGTCGCAGAGCTCGCGTACACCCTCCAGAAAGCCGGGTTCGGGTTCGTGCAGTGCGGTGGCCGCCTCCATGACGACGGCGGCGACCGCGCCGGTGTTCAGCACGCCCGCCAGTGCGGGCAGATCGTTGTAGCGGAACTTCATGGTGCCCGCGGTGGCCTCGGCCGGGATGCCACTGGCCATCGGGGTGGTGCCGATGAACCAGTCGTCCACCGAGAAGAACGGTTGGTCGCAGACCGCGACGACGGTGCGCCCGGTGACGGCCCTGGCCAGCCGCACCGCGGCGGTGGTCGCATCGGAGCCGTTCTTGGCGAATTTGACCATATCGGCGCCGGGCACCAGCGACAGGAAATCCTGTGCGGCGAGCAGTTCCAGTTCGGTCGGCCGACTGAAGCTGACGCCGTCGGCCATGGCCCTGGTCACCGCCTCCAAGACCGGGCGGTACCCGTGGCCGAGGGTGACCGAGCGCAGCCCCATGCCGTACTCGATATAGCAATTGCCATCGGCGTCCCAGACCCGGCAACCCTCCCCGCGCACCAGGATCGGGGCCATGAACTCCGGATATTGGTCGGGGCCACGGGCGTAGGTGTGCGCGCCACCGGGTACCAGATCGTGCAGCCGCGCTTGCAGTTCATTACTGCGGGCGAAACGGTTGCGGCGGGCCGCCGGGCCGTCGCGATCAATGTGGTCCATCATGAGTTCCTGGGCAGTGATGAGGCATGCACACACAGCGCCCCCGGCACGAATCTGCTTGCGCGCGATGGGTTCTCCGGTTCACTGTACGTCGGGTGGGCCGTCGTGTCCGCGCAACTCCGTCACGCCCGGTCGATAGGGGCAGTAACCGCCCACAGGTCGTGATCGGCCCTACGTCCGGTGGCACCGACGAAGCAGCGCATCCGCCCCTCGCGCACCATGCCGACGCGCGCGGCGATATCGGCGGAATCGTTATCGCCGGGTTCGATGGCGGTCGCCACCCGACACAGGCCGAGCGTGCTGAACGCGTGGACGAGCAGCAGTCGGGTGGCCGTGATCCGGACGCGCTCACCGCCGATGGCGGGATCGGTCCACACGAACATCCGCGCATTGCGATCGAACATGTCCAGATCGAATAATCGGCATTCACCCGCGTAGTGGCCGTCCACCTCGATGGCCAGCGTCAGCCCGTGCGCCGAGCGCAAGCCCGGACGGGCGCGCCGGAATTCGCGCAACCAGGGCAATCGGCCGTGCTTGCGCTGCCACGTCGCGGCGGGTGCGTTCGGATTCGGATCCAGCGCGTCGCGCGTCCGGACGCGGGCCGCGCGCCACCGCGACCAGTCCAGCAGCCGCCGACTGCGCAGCACCACCGCCGGATCGTCCGGATCGGTGAGCCGGACGGTGGGCGGCGAGCGCAGCGGATCGATCAGATGCAGTGCCCGGCCCGCGTAGTACCTGGCCGTGGCGACCAGTACCGTGGCCCGACTCAGCGCGGTATCGGTTCTGGTGTCGGCTTCGGCGGGCCGGGCGGTATCCGGATGCTGGGTCGAGTGGTTGTCGATCCAGGCCCGCGCGAAACCGTCCGGCGGAATCGCCGCCTTGGTGATCGCCCACAGTTCGTGGTCACGCCGGGCCCCGCCGACGTCGAAATACCTTGTCATCATTGCTTCGCGCTGGAAGCCGATCAGGGCGGCGCCCCGGGCGGTGGCGATATTGGCCGGTGAGATCGGGGCGGTGATCCGCTGCAGTCCGGCCGGTCCGAATCCGAAGTCCAGCACCAGCGAGGAGGCCAGGCCGCCGATACCGTGGCGCGCCACCTCCGCGTCCACCCAGAGTCCCATTTCGGCGGAACCGGTTTCGGCCTCGATGGAGACGAGTTCGATCTGGCCAGCGAATCGCCCATCAACCTCGATAACCAATGACAGCATGCGGCCCGCCCGCGCCTCGGCGCGCACGCCGAGACATTCCCGGACCCACAGTTTCCCGGTGTGCCGCGCCGTCCAGTCCAGCGGCGAACTGGACCAGAACGGTTCGATACTGCGCTGATCGCGCAACCGGATCCGCCGCCATTGCCCGTAATCGTCGACCCGCGGCGGGCGCAACAGGACCGTCGTGGTGTGCAGCGTCATCGGCCCGAGCTGGATACCGGATAGCTTACCGCTCGACATGTTCACTCCCGGGGCCGCTGGCGACCGAGCGAGGTCGTTTTGACCGCGCCGTCCGTGCCGACCGACACGCGCCAATAGCCGCCGGCCGCGTCCTTCAGCACGATTCCGCTCTCTGGACGATCGGAAAGCCATGCGCCGCTGGACAATATGGCCGATCGCACGGTGCCGTCGGCGGCCTGGGCCTGGAAGATGTCGGCATCGCCGTGTCCGGCACGTCCGACCATGGTGCCGCTGTACTGCGGCGCGTGCATGCCCTCGCGGCCCATCACGTGCCACTTTTCCGGGAACATGCCGGGCGCGAGATCGTCTGCGGCACTGGAGATCAGATTGATCGCGGTGCCCTCCGGACAGCCCTTCGCATCGATGCGCAGTTCGATCGGCGGCTGTTCGGAATCCTTGTCGAACTGCACATTGGCCAGATACGGCTGACGACAGTAGATGAGGTCGAGGCCGACGGTGCGAGCGGCGACCTTGCAGTTGATCATCCCGAACTGGGCGGGTCCACCACGATCGCGCTGACCAACCGACAGTGCGGTATCGGCGCCCTCGAACCAGACATTGGTCAGCCACCAGTCATTGGCCGCGCCGTCGATGGTGATGTGCCGGTCGGTGGTGCGCGGATTCTCGTCGGAGACGAATTCGACATTGGTCAGCGACAGTCCGGCATTGTGGTCGTTGCCGGTGCCGAGCACCCCGATGTAGTTGCTGGTGAGTTTGGACGAGGTGACGTAGTTCTGGATGCAGGAGGTGATAATGCCGTAGCCGAAGTTGTTGATATCGCAGTTGACGAAGGCCGTTCCGCCGGTGTTGTTATCGAGTACGACGCCGCGCTGCTGCAGAAAGCGCGGATGGTTCTCGCTGAGGTGGTTGCCGCGGATCACCACCCCGTCGAAGGAGCAGCGGAACGACTCCGATAGCTGTACGGCCGTCGCGCGGGGGCCGGTCAGGAAGAAGCCGATGCGGGAGAACCGCACGCGGTTGCGCTTGCGCAGGGTGATGAGCGTGACGTCGGCATCGCAGGTGACCAGCGTGACATCGCCGCCGTCGCCGAGAACCGTTGCGTAGTCGGGCAAGTCGGGCCAGGAACTCACCCGGTACCGGCCCGCGGGCAGATACAGCACGAGCGGCGCGTCCCCGACGGCGGCCGCCGAGCGGATCGCCGCGGTGTCATCGGCGACGCCGTCCCCGACGGCACCGAAGTCACGGACATTGCGCGCCGCGGGGGCGTCGGTGACATGCGGTGACCGGAATTCGATGCCGGGGGAGTCGTCGGAGGTACAGGCCGCCGCCAGTGGTAGCGCGGCCGCGGCACCGAGCGATGCGGCCAGCAGTCGTCGTCGACCCACGGCCTCGTAACGCCCACTCGCCGCCCGACCGTCACCCTCCATCGAACCGATTGACAATGCCGAACGTCCACCCGTCTCGCGGCCGCCACCGTCCGTCGGATCGCTCGGCGGTGCCGAACGTCGACCCGTCTGCCGGCCGCCCCCGCCCACCGAATCGCTTCGCAATGCAGAACGCCCACCCGTCTCCCGACCGCCGCCCCCCACCGAATCGCTTCGCGATGCTGAACGCCCACCCGTCTCCCGACCGCCGCCCCCCACCGAATCGCTTCGCGATGCAGAACTCATATGCGCAGCCTCCCCACCAGCCGCTGTAATCCCGTACCCGGTTTGCTGTACGCGACCGCTCCGGTGAGCGGGTTGTCACCGAATGTGGCCAGCGCGCCACGTATTTGCGGTGCAGTGCTCGTACCAAGTTCGACCACCGCAACGGTGTGCTCGCACAGCGGGGCCAGTGCGATCGCGTCGGCGGCATGTGCGACCGGTGCGGCCTGGATCACCACATGGTCGTAATCGGTTCGCAACTTGGCGACCACGGCCGCGAAGCGGTCGGAGGCCAGTAGATCCACCGTGTGCAGATCGACCTCGCCCAGCGGCAGCACCGTAATTGCGGCCTCTGGCCAGCCGGTCAGCGCGTCGGTGACCGGTATCGACCCGCGCAGCACGCCGGCCAGTCCGGGCACCGCCCCGGCGACGACCTGTTGCGATCCGCCGTGACCGGAGGTGTCGGCGTCGATGTAGACGACGTGGTGGCCGGTATCGGCGAACGATTTCGCCAGTGCCATCGCGATCTCCGGTTCCGATCGCGCCGACAGACTGGACAGCAGTACCGTGGTTGCCTCGCCATTGCGCTGCAAACGCGTTCGCAGCCTTCGAGTTTCGTTGACGGCACCGGGACGGCCGATATCGATGATGCCGAGTATCGGCACCGGCGCACCGGAACGCGACAAACCCGGAATCGGGGTGGCCAGTACCGCTTCCAGATCATTGGACGTGCGCAACTTGCGGTCGGTGCGATCGCGGACGAAGGCGGCGAGCCCGCCGAGTGCGAGTCCGGCCAGCAGGCCGAGTGCGAGCAGCCGGGTCGACTGCGGGCCGCTGGGACCCGATGGCAGCTCGGCGCGGTCGACGACCTCGGCCCTGGCCGCGGGTGCGGCGTCCTTCTCGATGGATTCGAGTTCGGCGATCAACTGACGAAGTTGCGCGACAACGGTATTCGCGATATCGCGAGCGCGTTCGGCGGTGCTGTCCTTGACCGAGAAGACGATCAGTGTGGTGGCGGGCGGCGAGGCCGCGGTGATCTTGCCGCGCAGTTCGTCCACCGACATCCTCAGGCTGAGGTCATCGATGGTGCGCTTGGCCACATTGGCACTGGTGGCCAGATCGAGATAGGAACGCACGCGCTGCTGGGCGGCAAGTCCACCCTGATACGAATCGTTCACCGAGGTTCCGGTCGCCATCGAGACGTACACACTGCTCGTGGCCACATAGTTTTTCGGCTGGTTGCGTGTATAGCCGACCGCCGCGACCAGGCACAGCACCATGACAGCGAGGATCAGCAGCCAGCGGCGGCGCGCGATATGCCAGTAATCGATCAATCCCATGATTCGGATCCTCTTTTCCCGATGACGACCAATGGCTGTTGCGGCGGCTGCGCCGGAGCCTTCGGCGCACGAGGTTTCGCGCGGCGCCGGTACTCCTCGACCACCAGGTAGATCAGCGTCGCCAGCACGGCTGCCTGCAAGAACTTGCCGAGCGCCTCCATGCTGCCCAGAATTCCGCGCTCGAACAGCGAGGAGGCTCCGGTCAGCGCAAGTGCCAGCACCACCACCGGGAAGTAGCGGGAATACAGGGCTTTGGCCCAGGCGAGCAGCAGCAGGAAAGTGAATCCGACACTGACGACGATGCCGGTGTAGCCGCCGACGACGAAGCCCTCGTTGATATTTCCCTCGGCCAGCGACACCTGCACCTGGGTCATATCCACCGACGCGCCCCGAATGTCATTGGCCCATGCGGTGCCGGATTGGAATTTGGGAGCGCCCAGCAACTGCGTGGGGATCAGACTCAGCGCCGCGTGTCGGAACTCCTCGGCGGGTGTGAGCCAGTATCCGGTGCCGTGGTAGTAGGCATCGGTCGCGGCCTCTAGCAGATCGAAGCGCCGCAGAATGCTCAGGAACGGTCGCACCGTCGGCGGATAGGCCGAGCTGATCATGACCGCCTCGGCCTTCCCGGATTCGGTGGTCTTGAACGACTGCAACCAGCCGAAGCCGCCGATACCGAGCACCGCAATCGCCAGCACACCGACGACCTTGGCCTTGGTCCAGCCCAGAATCGCGAAGCGGACCGCCACCGCGAGCGCGGCACCGAGGATCGGGGTCTTCGATTCGACGACCACCGTCCATATCAACTCACCGGCCAGCAGCGCGCCGATCAGCAGTGCGGTGGTCCGCGGCCGGGTCGGCCGGATGAAGATGATCAGCCCGAGCGCAGCGACGGTCGCGAGGATGCCGACGAAGTTGAGTATCGGATTGGCGCTGTCGACATCACCGGCGTGACCGATGGATCCGGTGGCATAGGACGCGCCGCGCCCGAGCAGGCCGATGACATAGATGGTAGCGAGCGCGGGCACGAAGTCCGGGTTCACACTCATTGCGGGCGCCGCCGGGATCGGATGGTGCCGCGACCAGATCGCATATCCCACAATCAGTATCGCGTATACCCACAGCCCGAAGACAACATGGTGCAGGACGAGGGCGATGCCGCGGTCGTAGCCGAGTTCGGCGAGTCGCGGATCGGGCACATTGTCGCCGTAGTGCGGTTCGGGTTGCACCGCCAGCAGCACGAGGGGGCGCGCGAGGTAGGACAGCGACCAGAACGCGGCCTGCGCGATGATGAAAACCCGTGCGACACTGGGCACCCACGCCGCGGCCACCGCCACGGTGACCAGCGCGCATGCGATGGCGACGATTTCGATGTAGGCGGTCATGACCGCGCCGCCCCCAACGCGTCCATGATCTCGCGCGCACGATCGACATAGCGGTGCCCGCCGTCGGCGATCCGCCGGTATCCCGCCTCGGCCATCGCATCCGCCTGCTCCGGATGCCGCGCGCACCAGTCCAGGATCTCGCGCAATTCCGCCTGTTCGGTGAACAGAAAGCATTCGACGGTATCGCGCAGCAGCTCCGCGTGCTCATCGGTGCGCTCGCCGACGAAAAGTCCACCCGCGGCGGGCACTTCGAAGGTGCGGCAGGTATGGGTGTCGCGATTATCGGAATTGAGCAGCACCAGATTCGCGGTGATATCGGCGACCACCGCCGAATATCGCGAACCGTACACCGGACCGCCCACCGCCGCCCGGGTGGTGCGCAGTTCCGGAACCCGCCGCCAGCCCGGACCACGCACCAGCGCTCGGTCACCGTAATCGCGGGCCAGTGCGACCATTTCGGCGCGGCGATCGGCGCGGCAGACGCCGATGAAGCCGACCAGGTATCGCGGCGTCCGCCCGCGCGCCGCCGGGTAATGCCACGCCGGATCGTAGGCACTGCGGACGAAACCGACCGCCTTTGCGCCGCGTTCCAGCAGTTCGGGCACATTGTGCCGCTTGGTGGTGACGATCAGATCCCAATCCGGTTCGTGCGCAAGGTATTCCGGGCTGATGTTGTCCAAATTGGCGACATCGTCCGGGCTGTAGTGCACATGCAGCCGTGCCGGAATGTCCAAGAGTCTGCGCTGGTCCAGATGGACGGCCTTGAAGGCAAAGACCATATCCGGACGGAATTGCGCTGCGGCACACACGAGTTCGCCGTGCAGCTCGGTGACCGTCCAGGGGGCGCGCCGCCGCGCGAACTTGGCGTAGACCCATGGTGGCGAAAGCCGAGTCGGCAGGGTGACCGGGGTGGAGTCGATCATGACCACCTCGTGCCCCGCCTGCCGGAAGCCATCGGCGAGCGAGCGCGCATTGCTGCCGACCCAGTCGTCCCCGATGAACAGGATTTTCAAGAGGTCCCCTCCTCGCGCATCAGTACCACCGCCGGTTCCACGGACACCGATGCCATGCGTTCGCGCACGATGAGGGTGCGAACCCGCACGAGATACCAGATCGCCGTGCTGAATTCGACGAGCACACTCCCGTAGACCAGCGTCCACACCGAATGCGTGCGAAACGCGATGAACAGTGCGATTCCCGCCACGCAGGTGCCGAGGGCCGCGCCGATCAGCACGCCGGTGGTGTCCTGGCGCACCGGTAGCAGCGCCGTGGTGACGAACGAGGTGATCGTGGTCGCGGGCAGCATGAAGATCTCGACCCGCAACAACCCGACGGCCCCGGTGAATTCGTCGCCGAAGACCAGTCGGATCAGCAGCGGTGCGGCCAGCCACACCGCCACGGCCGCGACCGTCGCGACACAGACGCACGCGGCCAACGCCATGAGCGCATGCCGCCAGAACCGATGATCGGTACTGCGCCGCGCCATTCGGGGCAGCAGCGCGAAACCGATGGGGTCCAAGGTGGATTGGATGGCGCGCACGAGCCGATCGCCCGCCGAGTAGAGGCCGAGCGAAACCGTGTCCAGCACGGCGGAGTACACCGCCGCCGCGCCCTGACCATAGGTGGTCACCAGCACTCGCGAGGCGAGAACCGGTGCACCCGTGCGCAATACACTCTTGTAATGGCGCGGCCGGGCGGGTAGCCCGAAGGTGCGCAATGAATCCCACCAGGTCAGCGCCACGGTCGGCACCGAAGAGATCAGCAGGCACAGCAGCGCGAGCTGAGCGCTCGGCATGCGGGGGAGCAGCCCGACGAGCAAGATCAGATAACCGACCCGTCCGACCGCTTGATAAGCGGTGCTGGCCCCGAACCGGCCCTGCCCGATCAGCAGCCAATCCTCCGAGACGGACCAGAATCCGCCCGCGAACAGACCCAGCAGAATCATGTCCACCTGCACCGGCGCGCTCGCGGCCAGACTCAGCAGCAACGCGATCCCGATGACGCCGAGGGTGGTCGTGCGGATGGCCAGATAGTCGCCGCGCAGCTGATTGATGCCGCGCAGCCGCGCGCTGTCGCCATCGCGTTCCCGCGAATCGTGTACGCGCGCGGCCAGAAACGAGGTGATGCCGAGATCCACCAGCAGCGAGCCGATGAAATACGAGGACATGCCGATCGCCAGCAGGCCGAGTCCGTGGGCGCCGAGCACTCGCGCGATCAGCGGAACGGTGACGATGGTGATGACGTACTGCCCGTACTTGCCGAAGGTGACGTAGCCGATATCGCGCAGTACCGCGGCGAAGCCGTGCGATCGGTGCAGGCCGCCGCCGGGCGCGCCGTGGTCTGTCCTGCGGTGGGCGCCGCCGGTGGCGGTCGGTGTCGGCGGAGTGGTGGGCGACGGCTGGCCCGCGACGTGTTCGTGTTCAGACATGCGGAGTCCGTTCCTGCGGATTCTGCTGGCCCTCTGCGACGGGTCCGGAGGAGGTAGCGGAGCGTAACCACGTAGGGCCCCGCGAGCGCCGCCGATTCGATACAGCGGCGGGAGCGACGGGTCCGGAGGAGGTAGCGGAGCGTAACCACGTAGGGCCCCGCGAGCGCCGCCGAT
>NZ_JBEXLC010000166.1:0-19477 GCF_040609795.1 Nocardia sp. NPDC004604 | reverse complement strand
CCGGGCTCCGGATCGTAGATGCCCTCGACATCCCAGCCACGATCCACCGGCAACTCACCGGTGGTGTCAATGCCCGACATGACCAGACTCCACAAGTCTTCCGGCGAGGCGACACCACCGGGATAACGACAAGCCATCGCCACCACAGCGATCGGCTCGTCGTCAACAGCTCGGCTGGCAGTGACCTCGACGTCCTGCCCCGTGCCGGTGAGCTCGTCGACCAGATATTCGGCCAAAGCCTGTGGTGTGGGGTAGTCGAACACCAGAGTCGCGGGGAGGTGCAGGCCCGTCACGGTTTTGAGGGCATTGCGGAACTCGATAGCGGTGATCGAATCGAAGCCCAGCTCGTTGAACGCCTTGTCCGCCGCAATTGCGTTGACGTTCTGGTGTCCCAGAATCGCCGCGACCTGACCACGCACGATCTCGACCAGCACACCGAAACGTTCACCGTCGGGAGTGTTCGCCAGCCGAGCGCGAAGCGCGTTGGATGCACCCGAGGCCGCCTTGCGGCGATGCGGGATCAGCCCGGAAAACAGAGCGGACGCTGCGAATCCAGCGCTGCGCATCGCGTCCAGGTCGAAACGGGCAAGGACGAGGGCGGCTGTATCCATTCCGGTCGCGGCATCGAACAGCGCGAGGCCCTGTTCCTCCGACAATGGCAGCATGCCCGAGCGAGACATGCGGTGACGGTCGACGTCGCTGAGTTCCGCGGCCATACCCCCGCCCAGGCTCCACAGACCCCAAGCCAAAGATTTGCCGCAGAGCCCGGATGCCCTGCGATGTGATGCCAGAGCGTCCAAGCACGCATTGGCCGCGGCATAGTTGCCCTGACCGGCGTTGCCGAACGCACCGGCCACCGAGCTGAACAGCACGAACGCCTTCAACGGCAGATCCGCAGTCAGCTCATGCAGATGCAAGGCAGCATCGACCTTCGGCCGCAACACCGCATCCAACCGATCCACGGTCAGCGACGCGATGGCACCGTCGTCGAGCACACCAGCCATATGGAATACCCCGGTCAACGGGTGAGCGGAAGGCACCTCGGCCAACACCTGCGCAAGCGCGCCGCGGTCGGCGATATCGCAGGCGACGAACTCGGCCTCCGCACCGAGACGCTGCAACTCCGCGCGTAGCTCCGCAGCACCGGGAGCAGATTCACCGCGCCGACTCAACAGCAACAGACGGCGCACGCCATATGCGTCGACCAGGTGCCGAGCGAACAACCCACCCAGATAGCCGCTGGCACCGGTGACCAAAACCGTATCCTCCGGGCCGAAGGCGTCGGTCGTCGGAGCGGTCGCGCCAGTGGAGACGACTCGGACGAGTCGCGAACCGTGTACCTGCCCGGCACGCACGGCCACCTGAGGTTCGTCCGCAGCCAGAATCCCACCCAGCAGCCCACCCAGTTCGGCACCGGCATCGTGGGAATCGGTGTCGATCAACACGATCCGGCCAGGACTTTCCGCCTGCGCGGAACGCACCAGACCACCCACAGCAGCACCGGCCAAGTTCGTAATGTCTTCCCCAGCGACCGAGACAGCACCACCGGTCCGGACGACGAGCACCGAGTCACCGAACCGCTGATCAGCAATCCAGGACTGAAGCACCTGCAGCACATCATGAGTCGCAGCGTGAACGGCAGCGGGATCGTTACCCGCCGGGCAGTCCAGCACCACCGCGGCCGGAACCTCGTCACCGAGATCCGCCCATGCAACCGAGGTGACTTCACCCTCGGACACCGAGATCGGTGTCCAGCTGACATCGAACACAGCGGTGCGAGCAATGGGTGCACCGGCGGCGAGCTGCGCGGGATCGATCGGCCGGGAAGCCAAATGCCGCACCGTCGCCACCGCAGCACCGGTCGAGTCCGCGAAATCCAGAGCAACACCATGCTCACCGACACGAGTAAGCCGAACACGCACTGCATCAGCCCCGGCCGCATGCACCGTGACACCGGACCACTCGAACGGCAACGCCAGTCCCGTTCCCTCCACCGAGGCGTCATCGACAAAACGCAAGGCATGCAACGCTGCATCCAGCAATGCCGGATGCACACCGAAACGCTCCGCCTCAGTTCGGGCCTGCTCAGGCAATACGACCTCGGCATAGATCCCATCGGATCCCTGCCAGACCGACCGCAGCGCCTGGAACACCGGACCATAGTGATAGCCCTGCGCATCGAGAGAGTCATAAACACCATCGATGTCCACGGCGACCGCACCGGCGGGCGGCCACTGCACCAGATCCACAGCCGCGCTATCGAATCCGGACACGAGCACGCCTTCGGCGTTCAACATCCACGACGCCACCGAATCGACACCATCATCGGGGCGGGAGAAGATCCGCACCCCGCGACGCCCCGCGCTGTCCTCGCTACCGACAACGACTCGCACCGCAACGCCCGCCGACTCCGGCAATACCAGCGGAGCCCTGAGAATCAGCTCATCCAGGCTCGAACAACCCACTCGCTCCCCGGCGTGCAGGGCGAGTTCGACCAGACCGGTGCCGGGGAACAGCACGGTGTCCATGACCCGGTGATCGGCCAGCCAGGGATGCGTGCGCAGCGACAACCTGCCACTGACGGCGACCACATCGGAATCCGGTTGCGACACCACCGCGGAGACCAAGGGATGTCCGGTAGCCACCAGACCCATCGATCGAGCGTCACTATTACCGGCGGACCCTTCGGGCATCCAATAACGCCGACGCTGGAAGGCGTAGGTGGGCAAGTCGATTCGCTGGGCTGCGGTACCGGTGTAGAAACCGGCCCAATCCACCTCGGCGCCGGAGACGAACAACCCGGCCAGCCCACCCAACACCGTGGACGGATCGGCATGGTTTCGACGCGCCAAGGCCACCACAGTAGAAGCCGAAGCAGCCAGATCGTCGAGCGTCTGGGCGATCATCGGAGTCAGCACGGCGTCCGGCCCGACCTCAGCGAACCTGGCGACACCCACGCCCGCCATCGCGGTAACCGCATCGGCGAATCGCACCGTGTCCCGGACCTGACCCACCCAATACGACGGATCCAACATCTCATCGGTCACCTGGGTACCGGTTACCGTGGACACCAACGGGATACTCGGGCGGGCGAACGCCAAACCCTCGATCGCCGAAGCGAACTCGGCCAGCATCGGCTCCATCAACACCGAATGGAACGCATGCGAAACCCGCAACCTGTGCGTCCGCCAACCACGCTCGGCACACGCATCGGCAACAGCCACGACATCATCTTCGACACCGGAGAGCACCACCGACGACGGACCATTGACCGCCGCGATCGACACCCCACTTGCCGATACGTCACCAGCTGCCAGCAGCGCCCGCACGTCGGTCTCGGATGCACCGACAGCGACCATCGCCCCACCCGTCGGCAGCGCCTGCATCAACCGGCCACGCGCCGCCACCAACACACACGCATCACCAAGCGACAACACACCAGCCACATGCGCGGCAGCAACCTCACCGATCGAATGACCCGCCACCACATCCGCACGCACACCCCACGAGTGCAGCAGCCGGAACAACGCCACCTCGAACGCGAACAAACCCGCCTGCGCGAACACCGTCCGGTCGACCACGTCCTCGGACGACAACGCCACACTCAACGAAACCGATTGCCCCAGCAGCGGATCCAACTCGGCAACGATCGCGTCGAAAGCCTCGGCGAACACCGGATACGCATCACGCAGCTCGGTAGCCATACCCGCCCACTGCGCACCCTGACCGGAAAACACCACACCCGTCGAACCCGACACCACACGACCCGACACCACACCCGGAATCGTTTCGCCGCGACCCAACGCTTGTATGCCGGCCCACAGACCGTCGCGCTCGGGTGACAGCACCACGGCCCGATGCTCGAAAACACCGCGCGTGGACGCCAACGAGAAACCCACATCCACTGGATCCAGGTGGTGATCGTCCGCATACGACGCCAGACGCTCGGCCTGACCAACAAGGGCCGCACCGCTGCGCGCCGAAACCACCCACGGCAACACAGCCGGAACGGACTCGACCACCGGCGCCGACTCCACTGGTGCCGGTTCCACGACCGGAGCCTGCTCCAGGATGAGGTGAGCATTGGTGCCGCTGATACCGAACGAGGACACACCCGCACGACGCGGCCGATCCACCACAGGCCACGCCACCGACTCGGTCAACAACCGGATATGGCCTTCGGACCAATCAACCTTCGTCGAGGGCTGATCGACATGCAGGGTCTGCGGCAGCAGCCCGTGGCGCATCGCCATCACCATCTTGATCACACCACCCACACCGGCAGCGGCCTGAGTGTGACCGATGTTGGACTTCAACGACCCCAACCACAACGGACGATCCCCCGCACGGTCCTGCCCGTAAGTAGCAAGCAGCGCTTGGGCTTCGATCGGATCACCCAACGTGGTACCGGTGCCGTGGGCCTCCACCACATCCACCTCGACCGGAGACACCCCCGCATTCGCCAGCGCTTGGCGGATCACCCGCCGCTGCGACGGACCATTCGGCGCCGTCAAACCATTCGACGCACCATCCTGATTCACCGCCGAACCAGCAACCACCGCAAGAACTTCATGACCATTACGGCGAGCGTCGGACAACCGCTCCAACACCAATATTCCAGCGCCCTCGGACCAGCCCACCCCATCGGCGGAATCGGCGAAGGACTTACACCGACCATCCGGCGACAACCCTCGCTGCCGACTGAACTCGAGGAACATATCGGGTGTGGCCATCACCGCCACACCACCGGCCAACGCCAGATCACATTCACCCGACCGCAATGACTGCGCGGCCAGATGCAGGGCCACCAATGACGACGAGCACGCCGTATCCACCGATACTGCTGGGCCTTCCAACCCCAGCGTGTAGGCGATGCGTCCGGAGACCAAACTTCCGGCGGTGCTGCTACCGGTGCCGGTTCCCTGGGCGTAGTCGTGGTACATCACACCGGTAAAGACACCGGTCGAACTGCCGCGCAAAACCGTCGGATCCACACCGGCGCGCTCCAACGCCTCCCACGAGGTCTCCAACAGCAACCGCTGCTGCGGATCCATGGCCACGGCCTCGTTGGGGCTGATGCCGAAGAAGTCCGCATCGAAATCGGCCGCCGAATAAAGGAATCCACCCTGGCGGGTGTAGGTCCGCCCTGCCTTGCCGGGCTCCGGATCGTAGATGCCCTCGACATCCCAGCCACGATCCACCGGCAACTCACCGGTGGTATCAATGCCCGAGACGACCAGTCGCCACAGATCCTCCGGCGACGCGACACCGCCGGGGTAGCGGCAGCTCATTGCCACCACAGCAATCGGGTCGTCGCCAATAGTTCTGCTGGCAGTGACCTCGATGTCCTGATTTGTGCCGGTGAGCTGGGAATCGATGAAGTCGGCGACGATCTGCGGGTTGGGCTGATCGAAGATGAGGGTGGCCGGTAGTTGCAGGCCGGTCGCAGCGTTGAGCTTGTTGCGGAACTCGATTGCACGCAACGAGTCGAACCCGAGCTGCTGGAATGCATGCTGGGGTTCAACAGCATCGATAGAAGCGTGCCCGAGGACCTCGGCAGCGACCGAGCGGACCAGGTCGAGCAGAGCACTCTTGCGATCGGCAGCAGAGAGACCTGCCAGCTTTTGCGCAAATGCCCGACTTGCCGGGGTTCGGCTGTGGCGGCGCACCGGAATCGGTGCGATCGCGCGGACCACGGCCGGGAGCTGCTCGCCCCTGGTTCGAAGCACAGCCGGATCGATCCGCAGTGCTACCAACTGGGCGGTATCGGTGGCTACCGCCGCATCGAACAACGCCAGACCGTCGGCCTCCGTCAGCGGGGGGAAGCCCTGCCGGCGCATCCGATCGAAGTCGTCCTCGGACAGCTCGGCGCCGAGCCCGCTCGATCGCGCCCACAACCCGTAATCGACAGAGGTCGCAGGCAATCCAACACCGCGACGATGCGCCGCGAGGGCATCGAGGAAGACGTTCGCGGCGGCGTAATTGGCTTGGCCAGCGGCCAGCACCAGCCCACCCGCGGAAGACAACAGTACGAACAGCGACAGCGAATGCTGACGAGTGAGTTCGTGAAGGTGCCACGCCGCGTCGAGCTTGGGCCCGAAGACATGGTCGATCCGCTCCGGCGTGATCGACTCGATCACGCCGTTGTCGGCGGTTCCGGCCGCGTGCACCACACCCACCAGCGGATACTGGGCCGGGATGGTTTCCAGCAGTGCGGCCAGTGCGGCCCGATCGGACACGTCACATGCGGTGATGGTCACCTGCGCGCCGAGCTCGAGCAGCTCAGCACGCAGTTCAGCCGCGCCAGGGGCGTCCAGGCCACGCCGAGACGTCAAAAGCAGATGCGGCACACTGTATTCGGTCACCAGGTGTCGAGCGATCACCGCACCCAGACCACCCGTGCCACCGGTCACCAGCACGGTGCCCGGCTCGGCCAGCCGGGCGATCGTGCCGGGTGCGTGGCGGGTCAGCCGCGGCACGAGCAGGGTCGTGCCACGCAGCGCGGCCTCCGGTTCCGTCGCAGCAGCCGTTGCCACCGCCGCGACAGCGACCGGGTCACGGTCTTGGGCCAGGTCGGGGTGATCCAGGTCGAGAAGCTGGAATCGCCCGGGGTGTTCGGCCTGCGCGGCACGCAACAGCCCCCACACCGGCGCCTGCCCCAGGTCCACCTGCTCCGAATCGGCAACAGCCACTGCTTGTTCGGTGAGTACAACCAAACGAGAACCAGCGAAACGACTGTCGGCCAGCCAACCTTGAACAGTGTCCAGAACACCGGTGACAATCTGGCGCGCAGCCTCCGGCGCCGCACCATTGTGGGAGGGGCACACGAGCAACACGATGTCGGGAACAACCGAGTCGGAAGTCGCGTCCAGATCGGCGATCAACGATGCGAGATCATCGTAACCTCGCACCCCGCCAGAACTCTGGCCCCAACCGAGTACCGCTACCCGGGCCGGTTCGACTGCCCCCGCCGACAGCGGCGCGACAGTAACCCATTCCACGCCGAAGAGGGCCTCCGACACCCGATCCGCGCTCAGACGCTCAGCCGATACCGGCCGAGAAACCAAGGCCCCCACCGACAACACCGGGTAGCCCTGCTCGTCGGCCATCTGCACAGCCAACCGGTCGCCCTGAAGCACGATGCGGACCCGCACCGCGGCAGCGCCGACCGAGTGCACCACCACCCGACTCCAGGTGAACGGCAGCGCCGGGGAACCCTCGACACCACCACGCAGACCATGAACTATCCCGGCATGCAACGCCGAGTCGAACAATGCCGGATGGATCCCGAAACCGTTGGCTTCCTGCGGATCCGGCAGCGCGACCTCGGCGAACAACTCATCGCCACGATGCCAAGCCGCCCGCAAACCCTGGAAGAACGGGCCATATCCATAACCGACATCGAGCAGCTCGTCGTACACACCAGCAATGGGCATAGGCTGCGCGCCAGCAGGAGGCCACGAGGTCAGGTCGAAATCGGCCACCACATCACCGGGCACGAGCAAGCCTTCGGCGTGCAGCACCCACGGACCCTCGCCCGCATGCCGAGAATGAACACTCAACCGCCGACGACCAGCCTCATCGGCAGCGGCCACCACGACCTGCACCGAGACACTGCCCTCGGCTGGCAGCGTCAACGGGGTGTGTAGGACAAGCTCGTCCACCACGGCACAACCCAGGACACCGCCGACGTAACTGGCCAGCTCGACAAAACCGGTTCCCGGCAGCAAGACGGTACCGAGCACGCTGTGGTCGGCCAGCCATTCGACGGAGTCCACCGACCACCGGCCGGTGAAACTCACCCCACCCGAATCCGGATGCGGCACAACCGCACCCAGCAACGGATGATCCACCACATCCAGCCCGACCGAGCTGATACCACCCAGCTCGGCTGCCAGCCACGACTGCGCCAGCATCTGCCTGGCATCGAGCCAGAAACGCTCGTGCTGAAAGGCATAGGTAGGCAGGTCGATTCGCCGAGCGGCGGAACCAGCGTAGAAACCGGCCCAGTCCACCCCGGCGCCGGAGACGAACAACCCGGCCAGCCCGCCGAACAGCGTGGCTGAATCGGTCCGGTTCCGACGCGCCAATGCCACCACCGCAGCAACCGCGCCATCCCCGTTTTCGAGAGTCTGGGCGAGCATCGGAGTCAGCACGGCGTCGGGTCCGACCTCGGCGAACCTGGCGACACCCAGGCCCGCCATCGCGGTGACCGCATCGGCGAATCGCACCGTGTCCCGAACCTGACCCACCCAATACGACGGATCCGACATCTCATGCTCGACACGCGCACCGGTCACCGTCGACACCAACGGGATACTCGGCCGACCGAACGCCAAACCCTCGATCGCCGAGGCGAATTCGGCCAGCATCGGCTCCATCAACGCCGAATGGAAAGCGTGCGAGACCCGCAATCTGTGCGTCCGCCACCCACGCTCGGCACAACGATCAGCGACAGCGACAACATCATCTTCGACACCGGACAACACCACCGAAGCCGGACCATTGACCGCTGCGATCGACACCTGCGCACCGTCCAGCAACGCCGCCACGTCGGCTTCCGACGCACCGACAGCGACCATCGCCCCACCCGTCGGCAGCGCCTGCATCAATCGGCCGCGCGCGGCGACCAGGACGCACGCATCCGACAACGACAACACCCCGGCCACGTGGGCGGCAGCAACCTCACCGATCGAATGACCCGCCACCACATCCGCACGCACACCCCACGAGTGCAGCAGCCGGAACAACGCCACCTCGAACGCGAACAAACCCGCCTGCGCGAACACAGTCGCATCAATCAGATCCTCGGACGACAACGCCACACTCAACGAAACCGATTGCCCCAGCAGCGGATCCAACTCGGCAACGATCGCGTCGAAAGCCTCGGCGAACACCGGATACGCATCACGCAGCTCGGTAGCCATACCCGCCCACTGCGCACCCTGACCGGAAAACACCACACCCGTCGAACCCGACACCACACGACCCGACACCACACCCGGAATCGTTTCGCCGCGACCCAACGCTTGTATGCCGGCCCACAGACCGTCGCGCTCGGGTGACAGCACCACGGCCCGATGCTCGAAAACACCGCGCGTGGACGCCAACGAGAAACCCACATCCACTGGATCCAGGTGGTGATCGTCCGCATACGACGCCAGACGCTCGGCCTGACCAACAAGGGCCGCACCGCTGCGCGCCGAAACCACCCACGGCAACACAGCCGGAACGGACTCGACCACCGGCGCCGACTCCACTGGTGCCGGTTCCACGACCGGAGCCTGCTCCAGGATGAGGTGAGCATTGGTGCCGCTGATACCGAACGAGGACACACCCGCACGACGCGGCCGATCCACCACAGGCCACGCCACCGACTCGGTCAACAACCGGATATGGCCTTCGGACCAATCAACCTTCGTCGAGGGCTGATCGACATGCAGGGTCTGCGGCAGCAGCCCGTGGCGCATCGCCATCACCATCTTGATCACACCACCCACACCGGCAGCGGCCTGAGTGTGACCGATGTTGGACTTCAACGACCCCAACCACAACGGACGATCCCCCGCACGGTCCTGCCCGTAAGTAGCAAGCAGCGCTTGGGCTTCGATCGGATCACCCAACGTGGTACCGGTGCCGTGCGCCTCCACCACATCCACCTCGACCGGAGACACCCCCGCATTCGCCAGCGCTTGGCGGATCACCCGCCGCTGCGACGGACCATTCGGCGCCGTCAAACCATTCGACGCACCATCCTGATTCACCGCCGAACCAGCAACCACCGCAAGAATCTGATGCCCGTTGCGCTGAGCATCGGACAACCGCTCCAACACCAACACACCGGCACCCTCGGACCAGCCCACCCCATCGGCCGAATCGGCGAAGGACTTACACCGACCATCCGGCGACAAACCCCGCTGCCGAGAGAACTCCACAAACGTCTCCGGCGTCGCCATCACGGCCACACCACCGGCCAATGCCAGATCACACTCACCCGACCGCAGCGACGCCGCGGCCGAATGCATCGCAACCAGCGACGACGAACACGCCGTATCGACGGTGACCGACGGCCCTTCCAGACCGAACACATACGACACCCGACCGGAAGCAATAGAACCCGAATTCGCATTGGCCGGATAGTCGTGATACATCATGCCGACCCACACACCGGTCCGGCTGCCCCGCAGCGAACCCGGATCGACACCGGCTCGCTCGAACGCCTCCCATGAAGTCTCCAACAACAGGAACTGCTGCGGATCCATCAGCGTGGCTTCATTGGGACTGATATTGAAGAACGCCGGATCGAATTCGCCGGCAGAATGTAGGAACCCACCCGCACGGGTGTACGTGCTATTCGGTGTTTCGCCAGTGGAATCGTAAAGGCGATCGATATCCCAACCACGATTCACCGGGAACTCCGACGTCGCATCGGTCCCATCCGAGACCAACCG
The DNA here is from genome assembly GCF_040609795.1 of Nocardia sp. NPDC004604. NCBI lineage: Bacteria > Bacillati > Actinomycetota > Actinomycetes > Mycobacteriales > Nocardiaceae > Nocardia > Nocardia sp. NPDC004604. The sequence continues at coordinate 9,026 of NZ_JBEXLC010000166.1, read as the reverse complement.
CCAGAGATCCTCGGGAGAACTGACCCCACCCGGATACCGACACGCCATACCCACAATCGCAATCGGTTCGCGAAGAGCTGCGTCCAGCTCCCGATTGCGGTCACGCAATCGCTTGGTCTCTTTGAGTGAGACACGCAGCGCCTGAGCGAGCTTCTGAGTATTGTCGTCGGGCTTCGTCATTATTGTTCCAGCTCTTCCTGCGGTCACCGTGACTCGTCGGCGAAATATCGTCTACGAGGCAGAATTCCGATGTCTTACGGGTGATCGCGGCACGGGTTCTGCCACCCGCGCCGCGCACATCGCCGTCAGTCCTCTGATGAGTTGTTGTAGGCCATGTCGATCAAGTCATCGATATCGAGCTCGTCGATCGATTCGTCCGTGATGCTCTGATCGATCGCGCTGTGGCTCTCCTGTCCATGTGCGAGCTGCATGAGTGCATCCAGCAGGCCCGCGTCGCGGAGACGGGCTACCGGGATCGTTTGCAGGGCTCTGCGAATATCGTTTTCCGACGGATCCGTCGACCGGTCGGGGTCGTGGTGGTCGGTGAACTCGTCTGCCAGATATTTGGCCAAGGCCTCCGGTGACGGGTAGTCGAATACCAGAGTCGCGGGCAATCGCAGACCTGTAACGGATTTGAGGGCGTTGCGGAACTCGATAGCGGTGATCGAATCGAAGCCCAATTCGTTGAAGGCCCTATCCGCCGCAATCGCATTCGCATTCTGATGACCCAGCACCGCCGCGACCTGACCGCGCACGATTTCGACGAGCACACCGAGGCGTTCGCTGTCGGGTGTATTCGCCAACCGGGCACGAAGCGCCGTGGGTGCACCCGAGGCTGTGGCACGGCGCGCGGGCGCCAGGCCGGACAACAGGGTCGCGGCGAACCCTGCGTTGCGGATGCTCCCCAGATCGAGACGGGCGAGAACTGGAGCCGCCGTGCCGATCTCGGCAGCGGCATGGAACAGCGCCAAGCCCTGCTCCTCCGACAACGCCAGCATGCCCGAACGAGACATGCGGTGCCGATCGACGTCGCTGAGCTCCGCGCCCATCCCGCCATCCATGCTCCACAGACCCCACGCCAGAGACCGGCCGGAGCGCCCGGATGCCCTGCGGTGTACCGCAAGTGCGTCCAGGCAGGCGTTGGCCGCGGCATAGTTGCCCTGACCAGGGCCGCCGAACGCACCGGCCACCGAACTGAACAGCACGAACGCCCGCAACGGCAGATCGGCGGTCAATTCGTGCAGGTGCAGCGCGGCATCGACCTTGGGCCGCAAAACCACATCCATCCGATCCGCGGTCAGCGAAGCGATGGCGCCATCGTCGAGCACACCGGCCGTATGGAACACACCGGTGAGCGGACGGCCCGCGGGAACGTCCGCCAACACCTCGGCAAGCGCCCCACGGTCGGCGACATCGCAGGCGGCGAACTCGACTTCGGCACCGAGACGCTGCAACTCCGCCCGCAGCTCGGCAGCCCCCGGAGCGGATTCCCCACGGCGGCTCAGCAACAGCAGGTGACGGACACCCAGGGCGTCGACCAGATGCCGGGCGAACAATCCACCGAGGAAGCCGCTGGCACCGGTGATCAGAACCGTCTCGTCCGGACCGAAAGTGGAGCTCGGAGCCGAAGCGGTCGCCTGAGCGGCGGCCGCTCGGGTGAGTCGCGCGCTGTGTACCTGCCCGCTGCGCACTGCCACCTGCGGTTCCGCCGCGGCCAGAATCCCGCCGAGCAGGCCCTCGATATCGGAATCGGTGTCCACCAACACGATCCGGCCGAGGCTCTCCGCCTGCGCGGACCGCACCAGACCACCCACCGCAGCGCCCGCCAGATTCGTAATGTCTTCCCCGGCAACCGATACCGCACCACTGGTCCGAACCACCAGCACCGACTCACCGGACCGCTGATCGGCAATCCAGGACTGAAGCGCCTGCAGCACTTCATGAGTCGCGGCATGAACGGCGACAGGATCATTACCTGCCGGGCACTCCAATATCACCGCGGCCGGAACCTCATCACCGAGGTCGGCCCAGGACACTGCGCTGATCTCCTCGTCGGACACTGCGATCGGCGTCCACTCGACCTGGAACAACGCGTTGTCGACAGCGGACGCGCCGACGGTGAGCTGCGCGGGATCGATCGGCCGGGAAGCCAGCTGCCGCACCGTCGCCACCGCCGCACCGGTCGAGTCCGCCAGATCCAGAGCAACACCATGCTCACCGACACGGGTGAGCCGAACACGCACGGCATCGGCACCCGCCGCATGCACCGTGACACCGGACCACTCGAACGGCAACTCGGGTCCGGTGTCCTCCGCCGACAGGTAACCGGCCAACCGCAGAGCGTGCAGAGCGGCATCCAGCAGGGCCGGATGCAGCCCGAAGTCCTTGGCTTCCTGCGGATCCGGCAGCGCGACTTCGGCGAACACGTCCTCGCCGCGTTGCCATGCCGCCTGCAGACCTTGGAAGGAGGGACCGTACCCGTACCCGGCATCGAGCAGTTGGTCATAGACCCCGTCGATGTCCAGCGGCCGCGCACCGGCCGGGGGCCACGCGGCAAGGTCGACAGCAGCCGCCGCTTCCTCCGTGGCGAGCGCACCTTCGGCGTTCAGCGTCCACGACAATGCCGAATCGACCTCCCCGTCAGGGCAGGAGAAGATCCGCACCGCGCGACGGCCGGTCTCGTCCTCGGCGCCAACGACAATGCGCACCGCAACCCCGCCGGATTCCGGCAGCACCAGTGGAGCCTGCAGGACCAAATCCTCCAGCGTCGAACAGCCCACCTGCTCCCCGGCATGCAGGGCGAGTTCGACCAAACCGGTACCGGGGAACAACACGGTGCCCATCACCCGGTGATCGGCCAGCCAAGGATGCGTCGGCACCGACAGGCGACCGGTCAGGATCACCGTGCCGGCGTCCGGTTGTGACACCACTGCCGAAACCAGCGGGTGTCCGGTGGTCGCCAGACCCATCGACCGGGCATCACCACTACCGGCGGCCCCCTCGGGCATCCAATAGCGCCGACGCTGGAAAGCGTAGGTGGGCAAGTCGATTCGCCGGGCACCGGTACCGGCATAGCAGGCGGCCCAGTCCACCTCCGCGCCCGAGACGAACAACCCGGCCACCGCACTCGATACCGTCGTGACATCCGCGTGGTCGCGCTCGGCCACGGCGACTGTCGTCGCGCCGTCGAGAGTCTGGGCGACCATCGGAGTCAGCACGGCGTCCGGCCCGACCTCAGCGAACCGGGACACACCCGAACCAGCCATCGCGACAACCGCATCCGCGAACCGCACCGTGTCCCGGACCTGACCCACCCAATACGACGGATCACACATCTCATCGACGACCCGCGCACCGGTCACCGTCGACACCAACGGAGTGCTCGGCCGGGCGAATACCAAACCCTCTATCGTCGAAGCGAATTCGGCCAACATCGGCTCCATCAACACCGAATGGAACGCATGCGAAACCCGCAACCGATGTGTGCGCCAACCCTGTTCGGCACACCGATCAGCGACGGCCATGACATCGGCCTCGATACCGGAAACCACCACCGACGCAGGGCCGTTGATCGCCGCGACGGACACCTCACCGTCCACCAGCAGCGGCAGCACGTCGGTCTCGGACGCACCGACAGCGACCATCGCCCCACCGGCGGGGAGTGCCTGCATCAACCGGCCGCGCGCGGCGACCAGCACACACGCATCCGCCAAGGACATCACTCCGGCGACATGCGCGGCAGCGACCTCACCGATCGAGTGACCGGCCACCACATCCGCGCGGACGCCCCACGACTGCAGCAGCCGGAACAACGCCACCTCGAACGCGAACAACCCCGCCTGCGCGAACACCGTCCGGTCGACCAGATCACCGATCGACAGAGCCGCATTCAGCGAAACCGATTGCCCCAGTAGCGGATCCAAGTCAGCGACGATCGCGTCGAAAGCCTCGGCGAACACCGGATACGCCGCACGCAGCTCAGCGGCCATACCCGCCCACTGCGCACCCTGACCCGAGAACACCACACCCGTCGAACCCGCCGCGACGCGACCGGACACCACACCGGGTGCCGGCACACCGGCAGCCAGCGCCCGTACTCCCGCGAGCAGACCAGCACGGTCCTCGGCCACGACAACAGCCCGGTGCTCGAACACACCACGCGTCGATGCCAACGAGAAGCCGATATCGATCGAGTTGTGTTCGGCCACCTGCGATGTCAGGCGGGCGGCCTGAGCGGCAAGAGCCGTACCACTGCGTGCCGAGAGCATCCACGGCAGCACAGCCGGCACCGAATCCGGCGCCGGAGTTCGCTCCGCCACCGGCTCGGTCACCGGAGCCTGCTCGATGATGACGTGAGCATTCGTGCCACTGATACCGAACGACGACACACCAGCACGACGCGGCCGATCCACCACCGGCCACGCCACCGACTCGGTCAGCAACCGCACCTGGCCTTCGGACCAATCAACCTTCGTGGAGGGCTGATCGACATGCAGCGTTTGCGGCAGCAGCCCGTGCTGCATCGCCATGACCATCTTGATCACGCCGCCCACACCCGCGGCGGCCTGCGCATGACCGATGTTGGACTTCAACGACCCCAACCACAGTGGACGATCCGCAGCACGATCCCGGCCATATGTCGCCAACAGCGCTTGCGCTTCGATCGGATCGCCCAACGTGGTACCCGTGCCGTGGGCCTCCACCGCGTCGACCTCGTCCGGAGAGACACCGGCATTCGCCAGCGCCTGACGGATCACCCGCTGCTGCGACGGACCATTCGGCGCGGAGAAGCCATTCGAGGCGCCATCCTGATTCACCGCCGAACCGGCAAGCACCGCAAGCACCTGATGACCATTACGGCGGGCATCGGACAACCGTTCCAACACCAGTACACCGGCACCTTCGGACCAACCGACACCGTCGGCCTTGTCCGCGAAGGACTTACACCGCCCGTCCGGCGACAACCCCCGCTGCCGCCCGAATTCGAGGAACATATCCGGGGTCGCCATCACGGCCACGCCACCGGCCAAGGCCAGATCGCACTCCCCCGACCGCAGCGACTGCCCGGCCAGATGCATTGCCACCAGCGACGACGAACATGCCGTATCCACGGTGACCGACGGCCCTTCCAGGCCGAACACATACGACACCCGACCCGAGACCAAACTGCCGGCGGAACCGCTGCCGGTCCCGGTTGCTCGGGCGTAGTCGTGGTACATCAGACCGGTGAACACGCCGGTGGAGCTGCCACGCAGCACCGCAGGATCGACACCGGCCCGTTCCAGCGCCTCCCACGACACCTCCAACAGCAACCGCTGCTGCGGATCCATCATCGTGGCCTCGTTCGGACTGATCCCGAAGAAGTCCGCGTCGAATTCGGCTGCGGAGTACAAGAACCCGCCACTACGCGTATAGGTCTTGCCTGCCTTACCGGGCTCGGGATCGTAGATGCCCTCGATATCCCAGCCGCGATCCACCGGCATCGCCCCGGTGGTGTCAACGCCCGAGACGACCAGATTCCACAGATCCTCCGGCGAAACGACCCCACCGGGATAGCGGCAGGCCATCGCCACCACCGCGATCGGCTCGTCGTCGGCGCGGACCCGACTGACCGCGCGCTCTTCGAGAGCTTCGGTACCGGTGAGTTGCGTACCGATGAACTCGGCCACGACTTGTGGATTGGGGTAATCGAAGATGAGCGTGGCCGGGAGCAGCAGACCGGTTGCGGTGTTGAGTTTGTTGCGGAACTCGATGGCGCTCAACGAGTCGAACCCGAGCTGCTGGAAAGCCTGCTGGGGTGCAACAGCAACGAGGGAGGCGTGTCCGAGAATCTCGGCGGCAACCGAGCGGACAAGGTCGACCAGAGCACTATTGCGGTCGGCATCCGACAGGCCCGCTAGCTGCTGCAGGAACGCCTGACCCGCCGAGGTCCGGCTGTGGCGGCGCACAGGTGCTGGCGCGATCGCGCGGACGAGAGCCGGGATCTGCTCGCCCCGAGTTCGAAGCACCGCCGGATCGACCCGCAGCGCTACCAGCTGAGCGGTATCGGTGGCTATCGCCGCATCGAACAATGCCAGACCCTCGGCCTCGGTCAGCGGCGGGAAGCCCTGCCGGCGCATCCGATCGAAATCGTCCTCCGACAGCTCCGTACCAAGACCGCTCGATCGCGCCCACATGCCGTAGTCGAGAGAGGTCGCAGGCAATCCCAGACCGCGACGATGCGCCGCGAGGGCATCCAGGAAGACATTCGCCGCAGCGTAATTGGCTTGACCAGCGGCCAGCACCAGCCCACCCGCCGAGGACAACAGCACGAACAGCGACAGCGACAGATCACGCGTGAGCTCGTGCAGATGCCACGCGGCATCGACCTTGGGCCGGAACACATACTCGATCCGGTCCGCCGTCATCGACTCGATCACACCGTTATCGGCAGTTCCCGCCGCATGAACCACACCCACCAGCGGATGCTCGTCGGAGATGCCCTCCAGCAGCGCGGCCAGCGCAGACCGATCGGACACATCACACGCGGCAATGGTGACCGCAGCGCCGAGCCCGACCAACTCAGCACGCAACTCGGCGGCACCAGGAGCGTCCAGGCCACGCCGAGACGTCAAAAGCAGATGCTGCACACCATGTTCGGTCACCAGATGCCGAGCGATCACCGCACCCAGCCCACCCGTGCCACCGGTCACCAGCACGGTGCCCGGCTCGGACAGCCGGGCGATCGTGCCGGGTGCGTGGCGGGTCAACCGTGGCACGAGCAGGGTCGTGCCACGGAGCGCGGCCTCCGGTTCCCCAGCGGCGGCTGCCACCGCGGTCGCGACAGCGAACAGGTCACCGTCCTGATCCAGATCGACGAGCTGGAACCGAGCCGGGTGCTCGGCCTGCGCAGCACGCAGCAGCCCCCACACCGGCGCCTGATCCAGACGCACCTGCTCGGAATCGGCAACGGCCACCGCTTGTCCGGTCAGCACAACCAAACGGGAAGCGGTGAAACGGGTTTCGGCCAGCCAACCCTGGACGGTGTCGAGCACACCGGTCACAACCTGCCGTGCCGCCGCTGTCGGCGGACCGTCGGGCAGCGGGCACTCGAGCAACACGATGTCAGGAACAACCGGCTCCTCGGCCGCATCCAGATCGGTGATCAATGCCGCGAGATCACGATAGCGCCGCATCGCACCGGAACCCTGGTCACCGCGGTTCCGGCCGGAACCGAGTACCGCCACGCGGCCCGGCTCGACACTCACCGCCGACAACGGCGCAACGGTGACCCATTCCACGCCGAAGAGGGCATCCGACACCCGATCCGCGCCCAAGCGCTCGGCCGATACCGGCCGAGACACCAGAGCGCCCACCGACAGCACCGGCCGGCCCCGGTCATCGGCTATCTGCACGGCGAAGTTGTCGCCTTCGAGGACGCTGCGTACCCGCACGGCGGCGGCACCTGCCGAGTGCACGACCACCCGGTTCCAGGCGAAAGGCAGTACCGCGGAACCATTTCCGCTGTGCCGACCATGAATGATCCCGGCATGCAAGGCCGAGTCGAACAATGCGGGATGGATTCCGAAACCCTTGGCGTCCTGCGGATCCGGCAGCGCGACCTCGGCGAACAATTCATCGCCGCGCCGCCATGCCGCCTGCATACCCTGGAAGAACGGGCCATACCCGTAACCGAGTTCGAGCAACTCGTCATAGGCTCCGTCGATGTCCAACGGCTGCGCGCCCACCGGAGGCCACGAAGTCAGATCGAAATCAGCCACGGCGTCCCCCGGGGCGAGCACGCCCTCGGCGTGCAGCGACCACGCACCCACTGCATCCGGTCGAGAATGGACGGTCAGTCGTCGGCGACCGGCCTCATCGGCAGCGGCCACCACGACCTGTACCGCGACACTGCCTTCGGCGGGCAACGTCAACGGGGTGTGCAGGACAAGCTCGTCCACCACCGCGCAGCCCAGCAGACCGCCGACATAGCCAGCCAGCTCGACGAATCCGGTACCCGGCAGCAATACGACTCCGTGCACGCTGTGATCGGCCAGCCATTCAACGGAGTCCACCGACCACCGGCCGGTGAAGCTAACTGCACCCGAATCCGGGTGCGGCACAACGGCACCGAGCAAGGGATGGTCCACCGTATCGAGCCCGACGGCGGTGATTCCGCCGAGTTCGGCACCGAGCCACGACTGGGCCAACATCTGCTTGGCATCGAGCCAGAACCGCTCGTGTTGGAAGGCATAGGTGGGCAAGTCGATTCGCCGGGCTCCGGTACCGGCATAGAGACCCGCCCAGTCCACTTCGGCACCGGCCACGAACAACCCTGCCACCGCATTCGATACGGTTGCAGCATCTGCGTGACCACGTCTGGTCACAGCGACTGTCGTTGCGTCACCGAGAGTTTGGGCGACCATCGGAGTCAGCACGGCGTCCGGCCCGACCTCAGCGAACCTGGATACACCCACGCCCGCCATCGCGGTCACCGCATCGGCGAACCGCACCGTGTCCCGAACCTGCCCCACCCAATACGACGGATCCGACATCTCATCGGTCACCTGGGTACCGGTCACCGTCGACACCAACGGGATACTCGGCCGACCGAACGCCAAACCCTCTATCGCCGAAGCGAACTCGACGAGCATCGGCTCCATCAACACCGAATGGAACGCATGCGAAACCCGCAACCTGTGCGTGCGCCAACCACGCTCAGCACACGCATCGACAACAGCCACAACATCAACTTCGACACCGGACAACACCACCGACGACGGACCATTCACCGCCGCAATCGACACCCCACCACCCAGCAGCGGCAGCACGTCGGTCTCGGACGCACCGATCGCCACCATCGCCCCACCCGTCGGCAGCGCCTGCATCAACCGGCCACGCGCCGCCACCAACACACACGCATCACCAAGCGACAACACACCAGCCACATGCGCGGCAGCAACCTCACCGATCGAATGACCCGCCACCACATCCGCACGCACACCCCACGAGTGCAGCAGCCGGAACAACGCCACCTCGAACGCGAA
>NZ_JBEXLC010000165.1:0-19542 GCF_040609795.1 Nocardia sp. NPDC004604 | reverse complement strand
GCCGATGAAGGTGGCCGCGGTGACGGTGATGCCGAGGCCGACGGCGACACCGGCGGTGAGCACGATTGCCGCCTGTGCGATGGCATCGCGGACCAATGCGCCGGAGGTCGCGCCCAGTGCCTTCAAGGTCGCGATATCGGGCATGCGCTGGACCGTCCACACGGTGAAGAATGCGCCGATCACCAGCGCCGAAATGGCGAACAGCAGCACCGTCATCAAGGTCAGCGAACCGTTTTCGGCCTTATACGAACCCAATGCCGACAGCGAGCCGGAGACGCTGGTCGAGGTGGTATGCGCGGATGCGTTGACAGCGGCCATATCCGGGATCCCGGACACCGCGAGCACCGTGGCTGCGCCACCACGCGGGCTCACCGACTGCCAGTCGGCGGGTGTCATCCAGACAACGGGGGTATGGCTGTACCAGTCGTCGCCCTGCACCGCGGCGACGCGGAATGTCGACGCACCGAGCGTGACGGTGTCACCGGCGATGGCGTCGAGCGCCTTGGCCGCGCCGGTGCTGAGCACCACCGTGCCGGAATCGGTTGCGACGCGATTGCCGAATGCCGTTCCCGCGGTGCCGAACAGCGCTACCTGCGCGGGTTTGGCCTCGCCTCGACCCGATACCGCACCCTCCGTCCGGCCGATGCCGATCGGGTCGACGGTGCCGGTCGAACCAGCGGCCGCCCGCCAGGTCTCGATCTGCTGCGGGGTGAGCGCCGAGGCGTCGAAGGAGGGATCGGCGCCGCTGTCGGCGAAGACGACGGCATCGGCGTGGATCGCCTCGATGGCGGAGATGTTCTGGTGCGCGAGCCCGGCGGTGAGACCGCTGAGAAAGCTCACCAGCAGCGCCACCAGGGTAACGACCAAGGTGATGAGCAGAAAGCGGCCGCGTGCGGCCCGCAGATCCCGGAGTGCGACGAACATGCCTTCACCCTGCCGCGATCACCCGCGCCCGCCATCGCGCACGCGGAGGAATGCACCCTGATCGAAGGTTGGGCGGCGTTTTACACCTTTCGATGGATGCCGCCCAGGTAGCCGCACATAAGCTGGCAGCGTGCATGCGTCGCCGTTCACCCCTGTCTTCACCGCATTGCGGCTGGGGCTGCATGTGCTGGTCACGACGCTGGCGGTGCTGGTGGCGGTGCGCGCGCTACTGCCCGGCGCCGGACATCCGCTCACCGTCGTAGCGCTGACCGGGGCATTCCTGGCCGTGTACTTCACGGGTGCGCTGGTCGGCCGCCACCCGGCGGGCATCCGCGCTTGGCTGGCGGCGCTGACGGTGCTGTGGCTGGCTCTGGTGGTGTTCGCGCCCGACGCCGGATATCTCGCATTCGGCATGTTCTTCCTGTACCTGCACCTGCTGCCGCGCCCGTGGAGTTTTCTCGCCGTCGGTGCGGCCACCGCGGTCGCGGTCATCGGCTTCGGGGTGCACCGCGGCTGGTCGGTGGCCGGTGCGATCGGGCCTATGCTCGGCGCGGCGGTCGCGGTCGGGATCGGGCTCGGCTATGCGGCACTGTTCCGGGAGTCCGCCGAACGTCAGGGTCTGATCGATGAATTGCTCAGCACCCGAGCGACACTCGCGGAACAGGAGCGCACGGCGGGCAAGCTGGCCGAGCGCGAACGACTGGCACAGGAGATCCACGACACCGTGGCCCAAGGGCTGAGCAGCATTCAGTTGTTGCTGCACGCGGCAGAGCAGTCCGCACCGGACCATCCCGCGCTGCAACAGATTCGGCTGGCGCGCGAGACCGCCGCGGAGAATCTGGCCGAAACCCGCAGGCTCATAGCGGAATTGACCCCGGCCGCACTGGAGGGGCAGAGCCTGGCGCAGGCGCTGGAACGCATCTGCCTGCGCGCCGAGGCGCCGGGACTGACCACCCAAATGGTGGTCGAGGGCACGCCGGAGCGACTGCCGATGCCGATCGAGGCGGCCCTGGTTCGGATCGCGCAGGGGGCGGTCTCGAATGTGGTGCGCCATGCGGGAGCGAGCCGGATGCGGCTGACCCTGACCTACTCCGACGCCGAGGTGTATCTCGACGTTGTGGACGACGGTATGGGCATCGACCCCGCGGTGCTGGATCGCGCGCCGTCGGGCACCTTCGGATTGGCCGCCATGCGCAGTCGCGTGGAGCAGCAGGGCGGCACCATGGCGTTGGAGTCGGAACCCGGCCACACCGCGGTCACCGTTACCTTTCCGCTCGAGCCTGAGATTGCCGAATCATACTCGGCTGCAATAGATTCTGATCATGCTGTGGGGCAGTCGGAGCCCGCGGCGGAATATCGATCCGAGCAATCGCGGCCGATGTCGATCGAATCTGCCCTGCCCACGCCGCAATCCGATACGACCTCCTCGAAATCGACCACGCTCGAACCGAATTCGACCGATCCGGAGCATCGCGCATGATCCGCCTACTGCTCGCCGACGACCACGCCATCGTGCGCGCGGGCCTGCGGGCGCTGCTGGAGAGCAATGCGGACATCACCGTCGTCGGCGACGCACCGACCGCCGAGGCCGCCGTGGGCTTCTGCGCAACCACACCCGTCGATCTGGTGCTGATGGATCTCAGCTTCGGTGCCGGCCGCTCGGGTGTGGAGGCGACCACCGAATTGCGTGCGCTTCCGAACCCGCCCAATGTCCTGGTCGTCACCAACTACGACACCGACGCCGATATTCTCGGCGCCATCGAGGCCGGAGCCTGCGGCTACATCCTCAAGGACACCCCGCCGGTGGAATTGCTCGCGGCGGTGCGGTCGGCGGCTGCGGGCGAGAGCGTGCTGTCACCCGCCGTGGCCTCCAAGCTGATGACCCGCGTGCGCCGCGCCGACACCACCCTGAGCCCGCGTGAAATCGAGGTGCTGCGGCTGGTGGCCCACGGCAGCTCCAACCGCGAGATCGCCAAGGAACTGTTCCTGAGCGAAACCACTATCAAATCCCACCTGGTGCACATCTACGCCAAACTCGGTGTCCGCTCGCGCACCTCCGCCGTCGCCCGCGCCCGCGAACAAGGCGCCATCTGAACAACCGTGCCCGGATCCGAACATCGATGGGCGCGCCACCAGCCGGCCGGCGATATGCACGCCGTCGGCGCAGGGTGGCCCTAGGGTTGGGGTATGGCCTCACTCTCGGATCCCGCGGTACGCGAATTCCTCTCTCATGGCAGCCGAACCGCCAAGGTCGCATTCACGGCCGCCGACGGACGCCCGGTGGTGACCCCGGTCTGGTTCGTCCTCGAGGGTGACGAGGTGGTGTTCAATACCGGCAAGGTTTCGGCGAAGGGCAAGGCGTTCGCCAGGGACAACCGGATCGCGCTCGTCGTCGATGTGGAGGCGGGCCCGTACCCCTCGGTCCAGGTCCAGGGCACGGTAACCCTGTCCGAGGATCCCGACGAACTCCTGCGCACCGCCACCGAGATCGGTGGCCGCTATATGGGCGCGGACCGCGCCGAGGAATTCGGCAAGCGCAACGGCGTCCCCGGCGAACTGGTGGTCCGGGTGCGTCCGACCAAGGTGATCCCCCACTTCGACGCGACAGCCTGAGCCCGCCATAGAGTGACCGGCACACGTCACAACGTCGGGCGGGGCTCCCAGCCTGCTGTGCGCATCGACTCGTAGATCTCGGTGAGTTGCTCGACGGTTGGCGGCGCGGTCGGCGCGGCAGCGGCGTAGAACTCCTCGACCTGCTCGAGTCCGCCGTGATGCTTGAAGTTCTCATACATGTGGGTTCTCCTGTCACGCCAGCCAGCCGGGCCAGTCGTCGACCCAGACGACCGGCCGGGGAATGGTGCCGTCGCCGACGCATGCCCACAGGGTGTTGGTCGGCATGCCGTGGTAGCGAGCACGGACAGCGGCCATGTCCGCGAATGCGGTGGTCGGTGGCCGTAGGAAGGGCTGACCTTCTGGTTCCCATGCATGGATGCAGGCCAGCGACCAGCCGGGATGATCGCCGACTTGAATGTCGGGACCGGGTATCCAAACGTGGGTGCTGTGCCGCCAGTAGCACAGCTGCCGATAGGGAACGCCGGACAGCAGCGCGAACTGACCGAGGCCGAAATACCGTCTGATTCCGGCGTCATAGCGGCCGGGCTGATAGGAGGCGGCACTCGGCATCGCCGACGCACGGATCTTCACTGTTCGATCTCGATGTCAACGATGGTGTGCGGCTCGATGTCGATGAATGAGACGGGCAGGGCTTCTTGCTCATCCAATTTGCGCCCGCTCAGGTCGACGAAGTCGAACTCTTCGATCCAGCCGTCCTCATCCGGGATGCCGGTCGTTCCGTCGCTGAAGATGATCAGGCTCACCGGAAGCGCTCGCTAGCCGGGACGATCCGCCCGGATTCCACCAGCGTCGAATACGCCATACGTTTCGCGGCGCAGCGGTCGATGGTGCAGTCCAGTCGTTCCCGCATCACCGCGTGAGCGTCGTCGACGGTGTACCCGATCTCGGGTGCGTGGTGGCAGGTGTCCTCCGAGGCGACCCGGTGCAGGATTTCATCGGCAGGTACCGCGCCTTCAGGTGTGCCGCCGGGGTCGACGATGTAGGGCAGGATGTAGACGATCAGACCCATCACCGCGATGACGGCGGCGATGATGGTGACGGTCGTGAGTTCTGCGGGCATTGGGCGGTACCCCTCGGTGCGTTGTTCCGGTAGGAGGCACTCGATGCCGAGGACGGCTCGCCCTCCGATCGGCGTCTTCGGCCCTTGAGTCAAGGTGGAGGTCCGGTCGTGCTGCTTCGGGGCAGTTTGTCGACCCGGCATCGGGTGCTGATTCAACTGTTGTGCCGAGCGGGCTTTGAAAGAAGTGACCCGGCGTGTACTGCGCGGGTACTCTCAGGGCACCGATTGGCACAGGGGAACCGATGAGCATTTGCGCACGGTGGACGGGCGTCGAAGCAAAAGCCTTCAGGGAAGCGACTCGGCTGAAGCAGGACGCATTCGCCGAATACATCGGAGTCGCATATGACACCGTGAAAAAGTGGGAGCGCCGCCTCGGTGACATCCGTCTGAGCAGTAGCTATGCAGCGCGCATGGATGAAAAGCTGGCCGCTGCGGATTCTGCTGTGGTGCAACGCTTTTGGTCGATCTTGCAAACGCCGACTGCCGTGAGCGGCGACGCCCTTGAATCCCAGCCGGTGCGAGCGATACGGGACTTGGCGGACGACGACTACATCGTGGTCTCAGCTCGGACACTCACAGGAGAGGTCACGTTGGTGGCGGTGCCGCGTCGGGACTTCGTCTTCGGAATCGGCGCCGGAGCGGTCGGTACGGCAATGTCCAGGCTTGCCGTAGTAACTGGACCCTCGTTGGCGGACAAGGCATTGGCAGGTATGTACGCCGACGCGGCCATCGATCATGTCGGGCATTTCGACAAGCTGCGCATGTCGCTGATCGAATCCGACAACGTCTACGGCTCTGCGCAGACCTTGTCGCATGTCCTCAGCGGCTTGAATCTGCTCGGACAGCTGAAGCGTGGCGGTGTGGGAGAGCCACAGGGGATCCTCCGAATGCAGGCGATGTTCGCCGAAACGGCGGCGTGGCAGTACCAGGACCAAAGAGACTTCGTGAACTCCCAGCACTGGGCAGCGAAAGCGCTGCAGTGGTCGCACCAATTGGCCGACGATTACTACATCGGGTTGTCTCTGGTGCGCATGAGCCAGCTGGCATGCGATCAGGGGGATGCGAAAGAGGCCGAGGAACTGGCCAACGCCGCACGGCGCTGTGCGCCTGAGGATTCGCTGTTCTCGGCTGCGGCGTTGACGTTCCGCGCCCACGCGATGGCGTTAGCCGGTGACCCCCGAGGCAGCGCTCGGGCTTACGACGATGCACGCAACATCGTGGCCCGGGCCGACTCCGACCCGAAGTGGGGCATGTTCCTCGACGATTCCTACGTCGATGCCTACCAAGCCCACACCTATGCTGAAACCGGCGAGTACCGGCGCGCCACAACCCAGTTCGCTGAGGCCATCGCTCGTATGCAGCCGGACTACCCCCGGGAAAAGGGGGTCTATCTTGCGCGTACCGCTGTCGCCCACATGGCCGCAGGGGACATCGAGCGCGCTGCCTCTGCTGGGCGGCAAGCTCTCACAATCGGTATCGGTACACGGTCGGCTCGCATCCTGTACATGGTCCGGCGACTCTCGGGCATGATCGACCCTGCCAGCACACAGACAGGTGTCGCCGAATTTCACGACGCCTTCGCAACCTGGGAGGCCGAGAGTTGCCACGACCGTACGTAGTGCTCTCCGTCGCCGTCAGCCTCGACGGCTACATCGACGACATCATCCCTGAGCGCCTGTACCTTTCAAACGATCGGGACTTCGACGGCGTCGACCAGTTGCGCGCCGAATGCGACGCCATCCTCATCGGTGCCGAGACCGTGCGCCGTGACAATCCTCGGCTGTGGCTACGCAGCGAGGAACGCCGACGGGCACGCGTAGCGGCCGGAAAGCCCCCGAATCTGCTCAAGGTGACCGTGACCCGCTCGGGGGATATCGACCCTGACGCTCGCATGTTCCACCACTACGTCGAGTCCGGTAAGCCGTTGGTGTACACCACCATCGAGGGAGCCGAGAAGATCGGTGACAGACTCAGCGCGGTCGCTGAAGTCACAGGGATCGCCGACCAGGATTTCTGGGGCACGCTGCTGGAGGATCTCGGCAGGCGCGGCGTCCAGAAGCTGATCGTCGAGGGCGGCACGCGTATTCACACGGCCTTCCTCGAGGCCGGACTGGCGGATGAGCTTCGGTACGCGGTCGCGCCGCTTATGATCGGCCAGGGCGAAGCGCCGCGATTCGTCAACCCTGCGGCGTTCCCGGGCGGCTCACGACGTCGATTGGAATTCGTAGACGCCAGTGTGCTCGATGACGTCGTAGTGCTGCGCTACCGCCCTAAGCGGACGAGCGCTACGCCAGCCGGTTCATAGCGGGCCGCGGCCGCAACGCCTCGCATGAACTTCTCGGCCCGACGTGACGGCCTCGTCATACACTCACCCGCATGACCGTGCACTTCATCGGGGCCGGGCCGGGAGCGGCGGATCTGTTGACCGTCCGGGCGGTGACACTGCTGCGCGACTCCCCGGTCTGCCTCTACGCGGGCACCTACCTGGACCCCGAGGTGCTGGCACACTGCGCCCCCGAGACCGAACTGATCGATACCCAGTATCTGGACATCGATCAGATCACCGAGCATCTGGTGCGCGCCCACCGATCCGGCAGGGATGTCGCGCGCCTGTGCTCCGGCGATCCATCGATCTACTCGGCCCTCACCGAACAAACCCGCCGCCTCGACGCACATGACGTCCCCTGGGACGTCACCCCCGGCGTCCCCGCCTACGCTGCGGCGGCCGCCCTGCTCGGCACCGAGCTGACCGTTCCCGAACTGGTCCAATCGGTGGTTCTCACCCGCACCCAGGCGCGTTCGACGAAGATGCCGGAGTCCGAAGCCCTGACCAACTTCGCCGATACCGGCGCCACCCTCGTCCTGCACCTGGCCATCACCCGAATCCGGACGCTCGCGGCCGAACTTATCCCGAACTACGGCCCCGACTGCCCGATCGCGGTAGTCTATCGAGCCAGCCAACCCGGCCAACTGATCCTGCGCGGTACTCTCACCGACATCGCCGACCAGGTCGAATCCGCGGGCCTGCGCCAAGCCGCCGTCATCCTCGTCGGCCGCGCGCTCGCACCAAACCCATCCTGTACGCAATCGCATCTCTACGATCCGGCGCGCGACCGGCGCCTACCTTCGCAAGCGGTGTGAGATGGGTGACAGTCACCTGGCAAACTTGCGATGACGCCGCTGCCTGGGGTGATGTTTCCCGGCTATGGGAGCTGATTGGTCGGGCGGCGGGGGCGACGGTAGATTGTTTCGGTGATCAGCAGTGAACTTCCCGGCGGAGCCGGTCGGTGGGCGGCGGGCACGGTCGCGCCCATGTAACAAGGTCGGCCTGGCGGGCAGATAGTGCCAATGAACATTTTTGCTTGATTGATGAGAACTGAACGCGGGAACGCAGACGCCATGCTCGGATAGGTGCGCGTCCTGTACCGGTGTTCGTCGGGGAGCGCTTGCGTGGTGTTCCGGAAGCGAGGTTACGGGTTGGACCGGCTGGATTTCGGCGGAAACGGCGAAACTGGTGACACAGAGGCGGACGCTACGCAGGCTGCTGCGGAGTACTTTCCGCTGTCGCCCGCACAGCTGGGCATCTGGTACGCGCAGCATGTGGATCCGCAGGTCCCGATCAATATCGCGCAGTACGTAGACGTCCACGGCGACATCGATCGGCTCGTGATGCGGGAAGCCACCATCATCGCCTCGCGCGAGTTCGGCTCGGGCTTCCTGCGGATCGTCGAACGCGATGGTCAGCCGCTGCAATACGTCGACTATTCGATCCCCGATTCCGACGATATCGGCTACGTCGATCTGCGGGCCGAGGACGACCCGGTCGCTGCGGGCCACGCCTGGATGCGCGCCGAGTACAGCCGTCCGTTGGACATGGTCAACGACCGCTTGATGATGAGTGCCGTCCTGCAACTCGGGGACCGGCACTGGTTCTGGTACTCGCGGGTGCACCACATCGTGCTCGACGGCTTCGGCGCGATGACGTACATGAAGCGGTTCGCCGATATCTACACCGCGCTGCTGAAGGACGTCGAGCCGCCGCCGTACAAGGCCGTCGATCTGCACACCGTGTACGAATCCGAGCTGGCCTACCGCGACAGCACCCGCTTCCAGTCCGATAAGGAGCACTGGGCCCAGCGCGTCGCCGGGTTGGAGGACGGAACCAGCCTGGTCGGTCGGTCCGCGCCACCGGCACCGCTCAACGGGGTGTCGAGTGCGGCATTGTCCGCGGAGCAGGAGGTACTGCTCGCCGACTCCGTTACCCGCCACGACAACTCTCCCGCCGGTCTGCTGATCGCGGGCTTCGCCGCGTATCTGGCCCAGTGGACCGGTGCGCAAGAGGTGATCCTGAGCCTGCCGGTGACCGCGCGCACCACCGCCGCGATGCGCCGCTCCGGTGGTGTGACCTCGAATATCGTGCCGCTGCGGCTGCGGGTCGGATACGACACCACCATCGCCGAACTGCTCCGCTCGGTCACCGTCGAGGTATCGGGCGGGCTGCGCCATCAGCGCTACCGTCACGAGGACATCCGCCGCGACAGCGCGGGCACTGCCAACACCGGAAATAGTGTCGGCGCGGAGTTCTTCGGCCCGTGGATCAACATCATGTTGTTCCACAACGAGGTCGTGCTCGGCGAGTCCCACGGCGAGTTCAACGTGCTCTCCACCGGCAGTATCGAAGACCTCGGTGTCAATTTTTATCAGTCGGCCGGCGGCACCCGCTCGCATATCGACTTCGAGACCAACCCGAACCTCTACACCGAAGCCGAAGCCGCACAGCATCATTCGCGGTTCCTGGAGTTCTTCGACCGGTTCCTGGCCGCGGACGCCGATGCCGTGGTGTGGGAGCTGCCGGCCACCACCGAGGATGAGCGGGAACTGTCCCTGGTGGAGTGGAACGACTCCGAGCAGGACGTTCCGGATACCACTCTGGCGGCGCTGCTCGATGCGCAGATCGAGCTGACCCCGGACAATATCGCGCTGGATTTCGAGGGCGCGCAGCTTACCTACGCCGACTTCGCCGCGCGGGTCAACCGGCTGGCCCGGTTCCTGATCGCCGACGGTGTCGGCCCGGAATCGCTGGTCGCGCTGGGCATGCGGCGTTCGCTGGACCTGGTGGTCGGCATGCACGCGGTGCTCAAGGCCGGTGGCGCGTACGTGCCGATCGACCCCGATCATCCGGCCGACCGCACCGCCTACATCCTCGAGTCCGCGGCACCGGTCTGTGTGCTGACCGTGTCCTCCGACGAGCTCGAGCTGCCCGATTCGGTGCGCCGGGTACAGATCGACACCCTCGACGTGTCGGCCTTCGATATCGCGCCGGTCACCGATGCGGATCGGCGGGCGCCGTTGCGTCCGGACAACACCGCGTATGTCATCTACACCTCGGGTTCGACCGGTCGCCCCAAGGGTGTCGCGGTCACCCACCAAGCGATCGTCAATCAGCAACTGTGGATGCTCGACGAATACCGCCTCACCGCGGACGACGTGTATCTGCAGAAGACCGCCACCACCTTCGACGTATCGCTGTGGGGCTACTTCCTACCGCTGATGGTCGGCGCGAAGCTGATCATCGCCGCACCCGACGGGCACCGCGATCCGCTGTATGTCGCCGATATGATCGAGCGGCACCAGGTGACCGTCACCGACTTCGTGCCCTCGATGCTGACGGTCTTCGTCGCGCACGTCACCGCCGCCCAATGCGCCACCCTGCGTGCGGTTTTCGTCATCGGTGAGGCGCTGCCGCCGGAAACCGCGGCAGGCTTCCGCGCGATCACGAGCGCCGGTCTGCACAACCTCTACGGTCCCACCGAGGCCGCGGTCTCGGTCACCTACTGGGAGGCCACCGCCGCCGATACCGTGACGGTGCCGATCGGTATCCCGGAGTGGAATGTTCAGGTCTACGTGCTGGATGCGCGGCTGCGGCCCGCAGCCGTCGGCGCGCCGGGTGAGCTGTACCTGGGTGGACGCCAGCTCGCGCGGGGCTACCGAGGCCGTCCCGATCTGACCTCGGATCGGTTCGTGGCCAACCCCTTCGGCACCGACGGCGAACGCATATACCGCACCGGTGACCTGGTGCGCTGGAATGCCGCTGGCACGCTGGAATACATCGGCCGCACCGACTTCCAGGTGAAATTCCGCGGTCAGCGCATCGAACTCGGCGAGATCGAAACGGATCTGCTCGCCCACCCGGCGGTCAGCCAAGCCGCCGTCCTGGTAGTGGATACCGCTACCGGCCAACAGTTGGTCGCGTATGTGGTGCCCGCGCCCGGACAGTCCATCGAATCGGCCGAACTCACCCGCTTCGTCGCGGAGAAGCTGCCGAGCTACATGGTGCCGGCGGCGATCATGGTGCTCGACGCGTTCCCGCTCAACACCTCCGGCAAGCTGGACCGAAAGGCGCTGCCGGAGCCGGTCTTCAGTGCGGACGCCGCCGGCTTCCGCGCCCCGCGTACCCAAGCCGAACAGATCGTCGCGGCCATCTTCGCCGATGTGCTCAGCCAGGAACGCGTCGGCATCGATGACAACTTCTTCGATCTGGGCGGCAACTCGCTGGTCGCCACCCAGGTGATGTCGCGGATCGGCGCGGCATTCGGCACCCAGATCGGGGTGCGTGCGCTGTTCGAGACCCCGACGGTGGCCGGTATCGCCGCCCGCGCCGAAACCGCGAGTCCCGCCGATGCCGCGCGGCCGCCGCTGGTCGCCCAGCAGCTGCCCGAGCGGGTGCCGCTGTCGCTGGCACAGCAGCGGATGTGGTTCATCAATCAGTTCGACTCCACGGTGCCCGCCTACAACCTGCCGTTCGTGGTGCGCTTGCGCGGCCAGGTCGATGTCGATGCACTGCAGGTGGCGCTGACCGATGTGATGGTGCGCCAGGAGTCGCTGCGGACCATCTTCCCGGAGTCCGGTGACGGCGGCTACCAGCTGGTGCTGCCGATGGACGAGATCGATCTCGGTATCGAGGTGCAGTCGATCGATCCCGCCGAATTGCAGGGCGTGCTGGTCGAATTCGCCGCCACCGGATTCGATGTCGCCACCGAACTGCCGATCCGGGTGCGGGTCTACCGCGTCACCGGTTCGAATAACGGAACCCCCGACTACGCGGTCGCGTTCGTCGTACATCACATTGCGGCGGACGGTTTTTCGTTCGGTCCGCTGGCCCGCGATGTTGCCGCCGCCTACCTGGCCAGGGCCGCCGGCGAGGCCCCGGTGTGGGCGCCGCTGCCGGTGCAGTACCGCGACTACTCGCTGTGGCAGCGTGAACTGCTCGGCGCGGAATCCGATCCGGGTTCCATGGCGGCCCGCGAAATCGCCTACTGGCGTAGGGCTTTGGCCGGTCTGCCGGATCAGCTCGACCTACCCGCCGACCGCCCGCGCCCGCCGGTGCAGAGCTTCCGCGGTAGCCGGGTCGGCTTCGATATCGATGTCGATCTGCACGAGCGCATCGCTGCATTCGCGCGCGCCCAGGGCGTCAGCGTATTCATGGTGCTGCACGCGTCGCTGGCGGTGCTGCTGTCGCGGCTGTCCGGCACCAGCGATATCGCCATCGGCACCCCGGTGGCCGGTCGCGGTGAGCAGGCGCTCGACGATCTGATCGGCATGTTCGTCAACACCCTCGTGCTGCGTTCGGAGGTCGACGGCAGCGAGGCCTTCACCGACTTCCTGACTCGCACGCGCGAGGGCGATCTCGCCGCATTCGCCTATGCCGATGTGCCGTTCGAGCGGCTGGTCGAGGTGCTCAACCCGACCCGTTCGCAGGCGCGGCATCCGCTGTTCCAGGTGATGCTCTCGTTCCAGGAGCTCTCGCACGGTTCGATGGAGCTGTCCGGCCTGTCGGTCACCGCCGATGAGCTCGAGGTCGATATCGCCAAATTCGACCTGCAGTGGACGGTCACCGAGGGACGCGGCGCGCACGGCGAACCCACCGGTATGTCGACCGTGGTGTCCTTCGCCACCGATCTGTTCGATGCCGAAACCGTCGCCGAATTCGGCCGCCGTTTCCTGCGCGTGCTCGAAACCGCCGTCACCGCACCGGAATCCGCGGTCCGCGATATCGATATCCTCGATGACGCCGAGCGCGCGACGGTGCTGCACGACTGGAACCGCACCGCCGATCCGGTGCCCGCCGCCACCGTGCTCGACCTGTTCGACGCGCAGGTGCGTCAACGTCCGGACGAGATCGCCGTCGTTTTCGACGGCGGTTCCCGCAGCGAAGGCGAGTTCGGGCCGCGAACCGAACTTACCTACTCCGAATTCTCGGCGCGGGTCAACCGCTTGGCCCGCAAGCTGATCGCCGAGGGCGTCGGTCCGGAATCGCTGGTGGCCGTTGGCATTCGCCGTTCGGTGGACATGCTCGTCGCCATCTACGCGACCATGACCGCAGGTGGCGGCTATGTGCCGATCGATCCCGATCACCCGGCCGAGCGCACCGAATACGTCCTCGCCAGCTCGAATCCGGTCTGCGTGCTCACCACGACCGCCGATGATGTCGCCGCCGGCGGTGACCATCGGGTGTTCCAGCTCGACACCCTCGACCTCGCAGACTTCGACGACGCGCCGGTCACCGATACCGAACGCCTTGCGCCGCTGCGGTCTTCGAACACCGCCTACGTGCTCTACACCTCCGGTTCGACCGGCCGACCCAAGGGTGTGGCGATCAGCCATGCCGGTGTCGTCAACCAGATCGCCTGGATCACCAGTGAATACGGCATCGACGCCGCCGATGTGATCCTGCAGAAGACGCCGGTCACCTTCGACGTGTCGGTGTGGGAGCTGTTCGGCACCCTGGCAGTCGGCGCGCGCATGGTCATCGCCGCGCCGGACGGTCACCGCGATCCGATGTACCTGTCGGAGATCATCGGCCGCCACGGGGTCACCATGACCTCGTTCGTGCCCTCGATGCTCTCGGTCTTCGCGGGGGCCGCGTCCGCGGACGAATGCGCTTCGCTGCGTGCGGTTCTCGTCGCCGGTGAGGCGCTGCCGCCGGCCACGGTGACCGCATTCCGGCAGTTCTGCGGTGCCGCCGTGCACAACCTGTACGGTCCGACCGAATTCACCGTGCACGCCACCGCCTGGCATATCGATGAGGTCGCGCCGACCACGGTGCCGATCGGCCGCCCGGTGTGGAATGCGCAGACCTATGTGCTCGATGCGGGCCTGAACCCGGTGCCGGTCGGAGTGCCCGGCGAGCTGTACCTGGGCGGTGTCCAGGTGGCCCGCGGCTACCACGGCCGCCCCGACCTGTCGGCGGAGCGGTTCGTCGCCGACCCGTTCGGCGCACCGGGCGCGCGCCTGTACCGCACCGGCGACCTGGTCCGCTGGACCGCGCCGCAGGATCTGGCAACCGGGACCGCCGGTGTGCTGGAGTACATCGGCCGCACCGACTTCCAGGTGAAATTCCGCGGCCAGCGCATCGAACTCGGTGAGATCGAAACCGCGCTGCTCGAACATGCCGCGGTCACCCAGGCCGTCGTGCTCGTCATGGATACCGTTGCGGGCGATCAGCTGGTCGCCTATGTGGTCACCCCGGGCGGCGCCGCCGATATCGATGACATCAAGAACTCGCTGCACCGCACCCTGCCCTCGTACATGGTGCCCTCGGCGATCGTCGGCCTGGACGCGTTCCCGCTCAACCCGTCCGGCAAGCTGGACCGCAAGGCGCTGCCCGCGCCGGTCTTCGAGGTGCGCGAATTCCGTGCGCCGACCACCCCGATCGAGGAGATCGTCGCCCAGATCTTCGGTGAGGTGCTCGGCATCTCCCGGGTCGGCGTGGACGACGACTTCTTCGAACTCGGCGGCAACTCGCTGATCGCCACCCAGGTCGCCTCGCGCCTCGGCATCGCGCTCGACACCCGGGTGCCGGTGCGCATGCTGTTCGAGGCCACCACTGTGGCGGCGCTGGCGTCGCGGGTGGAATCGCATGCCGGTGATGGCGCGCGCAAGGCGCTGGTGGCCAGGCAGCGGCCCGAACAGGTGCCGCTGTCGCTGGCGCAGCAGCGCATGTGGTTCCTCAACCGGTTCGATACCGAATCGGCGGTCAACAACATCCCGGTCGCGATCCGGCTGTCCGGTGACCTCGATGTCGCCGCACTGCAGGTCGCGGTCATCGATGTGATCGACCGGCACGAATCGCTGCGCACCGTATTCCCGGAGACCAAGAACGGTCCGGTGCAGCGGATTCTGGATGCGGCACAGATCGTTCCGGACCTGACGCCCTACCGGGTCACCGAGGAGACGCTGGTCGAGCATCTGGTCGACCTGGCCTCCATGGCCTTCGACGTCACCGATGAGGTGCCGCTGCACGCCCGGCTGTTCGAGATCAGCGAATCCGAATATGTGCTCGGCATGGTGGTGCACCACATTTCGGCCGACGGCTGGTCCATGGGACCGCTGGCCCGCGATGTCATGGTTGCCTATGCCGCGCGCACCTCGTGGGAATCGCCCGCCTGGTCCGCGCTGCCGGTGCAGTACGCCGACTACGCGCTGTGGCAGCGCGAGGTGCTCGGCTCCGAGGGCGATCCGAATTCGTTGATTGCCAGCCAGATTCGCTACTGGACCGACGAACTCGCCGGTCTGCCCGACGAATTGGTGCTGCCATCGGATCGTCCGCGTCCGGCGGTCGCCTCCTACCGGGGTGGCACCTACGCGTTCGTGATCTCTGCCGAGACCCAGCGCGCGCTGATCGACTTGGGGCGCAAGCACAATGCGTCGCTGTTCATGGTGATGCACAGTGCGCTCGCGGTGCTGTTGGCGCGGGCCAGCGGTACCGGCGATATCACGGTCGGCACCCCGGCCGCCGGTCGTGGTGAGGCCGCGCTCGACGATCTGATCGGCATGTTCGTCAACACCCTCGTGCTGCGCACGAATGTGGACGGCTCCGCCAGTTTCGCGGATCTGCTCGCGCAGGCCAGGGAAACCGATCTGCACGCCTTCGCACATGCGGACCTGCCGTTCGAGCGGTTGGTCGAAATCCTGAACCCGGCTCGTTCGCAGGCGCGGCATCCGCTGTTCCAGGTGATGCTGGCCTTCCAGAACACCAGACAGGCCAATCTGGAACTGCCCGGACTGTCGGTCAATGGCATCGACTACGACGCCAGGCTGGCCAAGTTCGACCTGCAGCTGACCCTGCAGGAGACCCAGGAGCTGGGTGAGGCGGCCGGTATGTCGGCCGAATTCTCCTATGCGCTCGACCTTTTCGACGATGCGACGGTGGCGGCGTTCGCGCGGCGCCTGGATCGGGTGCTGGCGGCCATCATCGCCGATCCGACGGTGCCGGTCGGCGATATCCAGCTGCTCGACGCTGACGAAACCGCGCTGGCGCTGACCGGCTGGAACGACACCCGGCGCGATTTGCTGCCGCGTCGCCAGCCCGGACGCACCCCGCGTCGTTCCGGTGCTCGCCGGGGTGACGCGGCTGGGCTCACCTTGGTTGGCGAGTTCGCCGCGCAGGCAGCCGCCACACCGGATGCGGTCGCGATCGTAGATCCGGCGACCGGAACCTCGCTCACGTACGCCGAATTCGGTGCGCGCGTGCACCGGTTGGCGCGTCGACTCATCGAAGCCGGTGTCGGTCCGGAAAAGCTCGTCGCCCTTGGCCTGCGGCGTTCGGTCGATCTGGTGGTCGCGGCGTACGCGGTGCAGGAAGCGGGCGGCGGCTACGTGCCGCTGGACCTGGACCAGCCGACCGAGCGGATCAGCTATGTGCTCGAGTCGGCGGCACCGGTCTGTGTGCTGACGACCTCGCGCGACAACTTCGAGAGCGGCGGTCTGCCCACGCTGTCCATCGATGAACTGGAGCTGTCCGGATACCCGGACGAGCCGGTCACCGATGCGGAGCGGATCGCACCGCTGCGGGCGCAGAACACCGCGTATGTGATCTTCACGTCGGGTTCGACGGGGCGCCCGAAGGGTGTTGCGCTGCCGCATGCGGCTGTGGTGAACCAGATCCGTTGGATCACTGGTGAGTACGGCATCGGTGCCGATGATGTGGTGCTGTTCAAGACCCCGGCGACGTTCGATGTGTCGGTGTGGGAGTTGTTCGGCCCGTTGTCCACTGGTGGCCGGATCGTGGTGGCGAGCCCGGATGGGCATCGTGACCCGCAATATCTGGCGGAAGTCATTGCCGCTGAGCGGGTTACCATGACTTCGTTCGTGCCTTCGATGCTGACTGTGTTCGCGGGCAGTGTGGATGCTGCCGGTGGTGCGGCGCTGGAATCGCTGCGTGCCTTGCTTATTGCCGGTGAGGCGTTCACCGGTGATGCGGTCGCGGCCATTCGCCGGGTCAGCTCCGCCGAGCTGTACAACCTCTACGGCCCAACCGAATTCGCGGTGCACGCGACCCACGGACCGGTGGCGCAGGGGCTGGTCGGCGCGGTGCCGATCGGCCTGCCCGTCTGGAAT
This sequence comes from Nocardia sp. NPDC004604, assembly GCF_040609795.1. Classification (NCBI taxonomy): domain Bacteria; kingdom Bacillati; phylum Actinomycetota; class Actinomycetes; order Mycobacteriales; family Nocardiaceae; genus Nocardia; species Nocardia sp. NPDC004604. The sequence goes on along the minus strand of NZ_JBEXLC010000165.1, from coordinate 2,525 downwards.
GCCCAGGCGTATGTGCTCGATGCCCGCCTGCATCCGGTCGCGCCGGGTGTCGCGGGTGAGCTCTATCTCGCGGGTGCGCAGTTGGCGCGCGGTTACTTCGGACGTACCGATCTGACCGCGGATCGCTTCGTTGCCAATCCGTTCGGCGCGTCCGGTGCCCGGATGTACCGCACCGGTGACCTGGTCACCCGCAATGCCAACGGGGCCATCGTTTACTTGGGCCGCACCGACTTCCAGGTCAAGCTGCGCGGTCTGCGCATCGAGCTCGGTGAGATCGAAACCGCCCTCACCGCGCACGATGCGGTCGCACAGGCCGTGGCGCTGGTGCGTGCGGATGCCCGTACCGGCGATCAGCTGGTCGCCTATGTGGTGCCGGCGAACGGCGGCACGGTCGATCTCGATGAGCTGCGCGCGCACCTGAGCGAGCAGCTGCCCTCGTATATGGTCCCGTCCGCCATTGTGGTGCTCGATGCCATGCCGTTGAACCCCAACGGCAAGCTGGACCGCCGCGCACTGCCCGAACCCGTCTTCGAGGCACGGGAATTCCGCGCGCCGTCGACCCCGATCGAAGAGATCGTCGTCGGAATTTTCAGCGATGTGCTCAGCCATGACCGGATCGGCATCGACGACAATTTCTTCGATCTCGGCGGCAACTCGCTCGTCGCTACCCAGGTGGTGGCGCGCCTCGGCGCGGCCCTGGATACTCAGGTTCCGGTGCGGCTGCTGTTCGAGGCGCCGACCGTGGCCGCGCTCGCCGCGCGCATGGAGGCCAATGCCGGGGCCGGTGGCCGTCAGGCGCTGACCACGCGTCCGCGTCCGGAGTACCCGCCGCTGTCGCTGGCGCAGCAGCGGATGTGGTTCCTCAACCGCTTCGACGCCGATTCGGCCGCCGACAATATCCCGGTGGCGGTGCGGCTGCACGGACATCTGGATCTGTCCGCGCTGCGCGGTGCCATCGCCGATGTGATCACCCGGCACGAATCGCTGCGCACGATCTACCCCTCCCACGAGGGGGTGGCCTACCAGCAGGTGCTCCCGGCCGCGCGGGCACTGCCGGAACTGGAGATCGTCCCGGCCGCCGAAAGCGAAATGGGCAACGCCCTCTACGAATTCATCGGCCGCGGCTTCGACGTGACCACCGAATCCCCGGTGCGGATTCGGCTCTATCAGGTCGAGCGCACGCCGCTGAGCAGCAAGAAGTGGCGCGACAACACTCAGGATCACGTGCTCGCGGTCGTCGTGCATCACATTGCGGCGGACGGCTTCTCGATGCGTCCGCTGGTGCGCGACCTCATGTCGGCCTATATCGCGCGCAGCTCCGAATCCGCGCCGGTCTGGGCGCCGCTGCCGGTGCAGTACGTGGATTACGCACTCTGGCAGCGCGAAACCCTTGGCGCCGAGGACGATCCGACCTCGCTGATCTCCGAACAGCTCGGCTACTGGCGGGAAACCCTGGCCGGACTGCCCGAGGAACTGCGTCTTTCGCCGAAGCCGCGGCCGGTGGTTGCCTCGTATCAGGCACGGACACACCGATTCCGGCTGCCCGACACCCTCGTCGACGCGCTGAACCGCGTCGCGCACGAGCACAGCACCACGCTGTTCATGGTGGTGCACAGCGCCTTCGCGACGCTGCTCGCGCGGCTGAGCGGTTCCGATGACATCGCCATCGGCATCCCGGTAGCCGGTCGCGGTGAGCAGGTGCTCGACGACCTGGTCGGCATGTTCGTCAACACCCTGGTTTTGCGTACTCAGGTTGATCCGTCCGAATCGTTCGCCGACCTGCTCGGACAGGTGCGCGAGCGCGATCTGCAGGCCTTCGCGCACGCCGATGTGCCGTTCGAGCGGCTGGTCGAGGTGCTCAACCCGGCCCGCTCGCAGGCGCGGCATCCGCTGTTCCAGGTGATGCTGTCGTTCCAGAACCTCGGCCGCACCTCGCTCGAATTGCCGGGCCTCGCCGTCTCCGAACTGGGCATCGACCAGCCGACCGCCAAAGTCGACCTGCAGCTCACGCTGAGCGAGGGCGCGGAATCCGAGATGGATGCCGAACTCGTCTATGCCACCGACCTTTTCGACGAGCCGTTCGCCGAATCCTTCGCCGAGCGCTTCGTCCGGGTGCTGCACGGTATCACCGCCGCACCGGCGGTCGTGGTGGGCGATATCGACCTGCTCGACGACACCGAGCGCGCCCTGGTGCTCGACCAATGGAACGACACCGAATTCCCGGTGGACGCGGCGCTCACCTCACCGGTGGGCGATGCGGCGGCGACACTGGTTTCGCTGTTCGAGGCGCAGCTGGTGCGGACCCCGGACGAGTACGCGGTCAGCTACGAGGGGACCAGTCTGTCCTATGCCGAGTTCGGCGCCCGGGTGCACCGGTTGGCGCGCTGGCTGAAGCAGAACGGTGTCGGCCCGGAATCGTATGTCGCCCTTGGTATGCGGCGCTCGATCGATCTGGTGGTCGGCATGTACGCGATCAATGCCGCCGGTGGTGCCTATGTGCCGTTGGATCCGGATCATCCGGGTGA
>NZ_JBEXLC010000164.1:0-19553 GCF_040609795.1 Nocardia sp. NPDC004604 | reverse complement strand
CCGGTCGAACAGCGCGAGGTGGCCGGTAACGCGAGCGGAACCGAGGGCCTGGAGCCGGGGCTCGCCACGGCGTACACAATGGCGGAGAACCAGGCACATGCCGAAGGAGTCTCGCTGTACATCAATTCCGGCTACCGCACGCCCGCCGAGCAGCAGGCGCTGTGGGACGACGGAGTGCGAACCTACGGCAGCCCCGACGAGGCGCGCCGCTGGGTGCTGCCGCCCAATGAGTCGCCGCATGTCCAGGGCCGGGCCATCGACGTCGGGCCGCAGGCCGGTGCGCAGTGGCTGGAGACGAACGGAAACCGCTGGGGCCTGTGCCGGATCTACCAGAACGAGTGGTGGCACTTCGAACTCGCCACCACACCGGGCGGGATGTGCCCGGCGCTGCGCGCGGATGCGAGCGACGGCGGCGGCCGAGCTCCAGCGCCGTCATTGCCGAATCCGCCGGTCGTGCCGGTCCTGCCGATTCCGCCATCGATTCCGATTCCGCTGTGGCTCGGCAGTTTGCTCGGGTTGTAGCTCCGCATCGCGAGCGACCCGATCGGGCTGCGGTTTCAGCCGACGGGCACCGGCTCCGAGATCTCATCCTGGGTGTGTGATGTGCGAATCGGCAGCGCCCAGCACAGTACGGCCGTGCTGATCGTGCTCAGCGCACAGACGGCGACGATGTAGCAGCTGACCGCCGTGGAGGTCGAGCCAGCGGTCCAGAGCGCGGTCGCGATGAGCGGTGCCAGCGCGCCGCCGAGGATCACCGAGGTCTGCACGATGAGCGAGGTGCCCGAATAGCGCACCGACGCCGGGAACATCTCGGCGACAATGATTCCGCCGACGCTGTGGCTGATCGGTAGCGTCACCCCCATGCCGAGCAGCGCGAGCAGAACCACGGCCTTGTTTCCGGTGTTCAACAGCGGGAAGTAGACCGCGCACCACACCGTCAGCGCGGCCGTGCCCGCCAGGAATACCCGACGCGTGGTGCTGCGGTCGGCGAGCGCGCCCCACAGCGGCATGGTCGCGGCCCAGACGAGCGAGGCGATGATGACGCCGAGTAGCAGGAAGTTTCGGCTGAATCCGAGTGCTTTGGTGCCGTAGCTCAGGGTGAATGCCATGAAGATATAGACGACCGCCGAGGTGGCGATCGCGGCGAACAGGATCAGCAACAGTCGAACGGGTCCCACCCGCAGGGCGTCGCGCAGCGGGTAGGCCGCGACCTCGCCGCGCCGGATGAGGGCGGCATGGTCCGCGGATTCGGTGATGCCGAGCCGTACCCAGAGCCCGACGAGGACGAGAATCGCGCTGAGCAGGAATGGAATTCGCCAACCCCAGGACAGGAATGCCGACTCCGGCAGCAGCGCGCTGGTGCCGAGGAAGATCGCATTGGCCAGCACCAGTCCGGCCGGTGTGCCCATCTGCGGAAAGCTGGCGTACCGATTGAGCCGCCCGCGCGGCGCGTGCTCCATCGACAGCACGACCGCACCGGCGCCCTCGCCGCCGAGTCCGACGCCCTGCACCAGTCGCAGCCCGACCAGCAGTGCGGGAGCCCAGAATCCGATGCTGTCGTAGGTGGGGATCGCGCCGATCAGCGTGGTGCTCACACCCATGAGGATCAGCGAGACCACGAGGGTGGTCTTGCGGCCGATCCGATCGCCATAGTGGCCGAACAGCAGTCCGCCGATCGGCCGCGCGCCGAAGCCGACGGCGAAGGTGCTGAATGCCGCCAGTGTCGCGGCGGCGGGGCTCAGCGTCGGGAAGAACTGCTTAGTGAAGATCAGCGCGGACGCCGTGCCGTAGAGCATGAAGTCGTACCACTCGAGGGTGGTGCCGACCAGGGTGGCGATGGCGACCTTGCGGTGGGGCGGGGTGGAGCTCGAAGACACTACTATCCATTCGGGTTTCAGCCAACGCGGGCGGGAGCGCCCGGCATATTGTCCAGTGCGAGGCCGCCTTCGATCCCGTTCGGGACACGGCGGCGGTTGGGGGAGCCGAGGGCCGCGGTGAGGTCGGTGCCGTCGTGCTCGGCGAGCAGATCACCACTGTCCCATACGAGCAGCGTCGCGCTGACGGTGTTCTCGGCCGCCGAATGCGCGAGATCGTAGTGCGCGCAGCCCGGGACGTGCGGATAGGTGATCCACAGGTCGTAGCCGGTCATGAACAGGTCGAGGTCGAACTGCACACTCAGGCCGAGCAGTTCGCTGCGGCCGTTATCATCGACGCCCGCGAAGGCCTCGTCGAGTGCGAGCAGGCGCGGGGCCTGCGGGTCGGCCGAATCGAGCATGACGTGCGCGGCCGCGAAGAGCGGCAGATGCAGCGAGACCGACTGCTCACCACCCGACAGCGCGCTGTGCCGGGCCACGGTCAGCTTGTCCTCGCTGCCGTCGGCGGAGATGAGGGTGAAGGAGAATACCCGCCAGGTCCGGTAATCCAATGTCGCGGCGAGGATTTCGGGATACGAACGCTCCGGATGCGCGGCGCGGGCGGCGCGGATCTCGGCGGCGAAGTGAGCGCGGATCGCCGCCAGATCGTCGGCGACGAGCGAGGAGGCGTCGCGGTCGAGCAGCTTGCACATGGCGCGGGCGGCATCGGAGAGACTGTCGGACAGGACCCAGTGCACGCCGATCGTATTGCCCGAGGACATGCGGCGCTGTTTCATCTCCGCGCCCATCCGGGCGATGAGATCGCGTGCATCGCTGGTGCGTTCGTGGATCTGCTGGGCCAGACCGGTCAGCAGCGCATCCTCGAGAATGCGACGTTCGGCATCGGTGAGCAGCAATTCCTGATCGCGGCGGGCGGCATCGATACGGGTGGCGAAATCCGCGAGCGCCGACAAACCGTTGTCGTCCTGGACCCCGACCACCGTCAGGCCGTCCGCGGCATCCCACTGCAGCCGGTAGTCGCGGCCGGAACCGGCAAGCGCGGCGTCGAATTCCTGCAGCGCCGCGGTGACCGCACTGCGGGTGGATTTGCGGGCGGCCTCGCCCGCCCGCACGGATGACGTGGCGGCGGTGAGATTGTCGAAGAGTTCGGCGACCTCGTCGGGCAGCACCTGTGGTTCGGCCTCGGGTCCGGCCGCCGAAATGCGGTAGAGCAGCTGTTCGGGGGTCGACCAGGCGGCATCGCTGCTGGGCCAGCGGCTGTCGGTGGGAGCGCCGAGCAAGGTGAGCAGATCCGGTTGTGCGTAGGGCGCGAGGGCCTGCACATCGGCGAGCACCTCGGTAAGCGCGGTGCCCAGCGATTCGTGTGCGGTACGGAAGGCCGCCTCGGCGTCACCGATCGCCTCGATCGCCGCATTCGCGGCCTTGCGGGCGGCCTTCTGCTCCGCCCTGGTCGATTCGATCTTCGCGCGGGCCTGTTCGAGTTCGCGATCGATATCGGCGGCGCCCGCACCCAGTGCCTCGCGCAGCGTTTCGAGCTTGCGCAGCTGTTCCTGGTAGCCCGCATCGGCGGCCTCGGCCTCCTCGGCGAAGGCCTCGGCCAGATCGCGGGCCTCATCGAAGCGGTCCGAACCCTCGCGTTCGCGTTCGCGCTCCCGTTCGTGGTCGGCGCGCAGCCGCAGCAGGCCGGTTCCGGTGTTCTCGAAATGGCGGATGGCGGCGGCGAGAGCATCGATCTCGCGGGCATCGCGCGGGGTGCGGTGCGCTTGGGCGACCGAACGCAACTTCTTCTCCACCGCGGACGCCTCGGCCACCGCTTGGTCGAGGTCGCGCTCGGCCTGTGCCACCACCTCGGAGCGCGACCGCATCATGCCCGCCGATTCCGATACCGCGCGCAAGGCGGCGGTGATCGCCGACGGGCGCGGTAATGCCTTGGCGGCAGCGGAGATTCGCGCGAGTTCGGCGGCGGCGGCGGCTTCATCCGCCTGGGCCTGGCGCTGGGCTTGCTCGGCTGCCTCGATCGCGGCGGCGAGTTCGGTGAGCCGGATTTCCCGGCGCTTGGCGCGGGCGGTGGCGCCGATGAATTCGGCCTCGGGCTTGTGGTGGCGACCCACCTGCACCCCTTGGCGGAACCCGCCGGTGGTACTCACCGCGACCGCGCTGCCGAGATCTGAGTCCTCGTCGTACAGGGCGATGGAGGCGAGAACATCGGCGACGACCTGCTGGCGCACAGTGAGGTCGGCCGAATCATCCTCGACGACAAGGACATCGGCGAGTGTGCGCCCGGACGGCCTGGCCTCGGGCGGTAGCGGAACCAGGAACTGATCGGAGGTGTAGTCCGGGCGTTCGGCTTCTGCGCAGATCCAACTGTCTAGCAGATCGGCGGCATGCAGGGCGGCCTCGATGCCCGCGGCCTGCGGCGGAGTCACCGAATCAGCGAAGCGGACCAGCCGCCACAGCGGAGCACCCGCACGACCCTCGGCCTTGCGCGCGCGAGCGGCGAAAACCGGTGGGGCATCGTCGCGTTGGGCCGCGACGGCGTCGCGTTCGGTGCGCAGCGCGACAATTCGGTCACCGGCCAGCGCGGCGCTGGCCCGCGCTTCCTGACGGCGGGTGCGAATGTCGTCGAGGAGCGGTTCGGCGCGTTCGGCCAGCACCTCGCCGACACCCGCGGCCGCATCGGAGCCCGCAGTGGCCAATGCCGCGTCGAGCGCCTCGAAAAGGCCCTTCCGAATGGGGGAGTACACCTCTCGATGCGCATCCCACCAGGTGCGCAGTGCGCCAGCGGCTTCGGTGCGAGCCAGTACAACGGCGGCCTCGGCGGCGGACACCTCGGCGGCGGCCGATTCGCGCAGCGCCCGTGCGCGTTCGGCGAGCTGTTCGGCCCGGGTCCGTTCGGCCGTGGCGGAATCCATCAGACCCAGCGCCTTGCGGACCGCGCGCACATCGGCGTCGCGCTCCTCGGCATGTCCGCGGACGGCGGCGGTGAGCTGGTCGCCACGAGCCTGGTCGGCCGATCCGGCCCAGGTGATACCCGCCTCTTCGGCGGCGGCGCACAACTCGTCCTCACCGCGCGCCAAGGCGGCCGCCGCCTGCTGTACGGCCGCCTTGGCGCGCTCGGCCTCCTGGCCACGCTGATCGAGGGTCTGGCGCGCCTTGAGCGCCTTATCCCGGTGCACGTTCGCCGAGGTCTCCAAGCGGCGCACCGCGTCGGCGAGATCGTCGAGCTGCTGTTTGCCCTCGTAGGCGCTGGAGCGCTGCAGGGTTTCCCGGTCGGCGAGGGCCTGTTCATAGGCGCGGTCGGCATCGTCGGCGCGCGCCTCGGCGGCGGTGCGTTCGGCCTCGCGACGCTCGCGCAGTGCGGTGGCGGCGAACAGTGCGGTGCTGGCGTGGGTCACCGCGTCCAGCCGGGTGCGCACCTGGTCGACATCGGTCTTCGCCTGTACCGCAAGGTATTTCCGGTACACCCCCACGAAGGACCTGGTGGCCGTGTCGGCGTGGACCAGCCCCTCCAGCGTGCGCCCGACCTCCTCCATATCGCTGAACGAGCGGGCCGCGTCCAGAATCAGCTGCTCGTCGAGCGGGCGCAGACCATCGGTGAGCGCCTGTGAAAGCCCGCGCGGATCGAGGTTTTTCGCGAGCTGCGGGCGGCGCAGCGTGAGAATGAGGTTGATCAGCTGGTCGTAGCGCTGGGTGCCGAGGCCGAACATGCGCGCGTCGATCGCATTGCGGTATTCGACCGGACGGTCGACGATGGCGTCGGTGCCGATCTGCTCGGCCAGCTGCTTGCGGGTGAGCGGCCGGTCATCGGGGCCGATGAGCGAAAAGTCCACGCCCGCACGGCCGTCGGCGACGAAATACCAGCGGGTGACCTTATCGGAGGAGCGGGTGGCGCGCATGCCGATGCCGATGGTGACGACCTCCGGATCGTCCCATTTACCGCGTGCGAACTCCATCCACACATACGAATACGCCGATTCCTGCTTGCGGTACAGCAGATTCGACTTCATGGTGCGCTCTTCACCGGCGAACGGGTTGAGCCTGCGCGGTTCGATCCGGCCGTCGAGTACGAACGGGAACAGCACCTCCAGGGCCTTGGTCTTACCGGAACCGTTGGGTCCGCGCAGTACCAGCCTGCCGTCGGCGAAGCAGTACTCCTGGTCGCGGTAGTCCCACAGGTTGATGATCCCGGCGCGGGTCGGGACGAACCGCACTCCGCCGTGGATGAGCGACATGTTTCAGATCCCTTCCGTACCAACGCTGTCGGCTCCGATGGTGTCGGAGGCGGTGACGAATAATTCGGCGGCGCGCTTCGTGCGTACGGTGACAACCGCGCCGCGGTAGCGCGCCAGGGCGGGCAGGATGATCAGGCCGTCCGCGACCACTTGGACCAGGCGCAGCCGTTCGAGCAGGGCGGTCACCTCCCTGGTCAGTCCGGGCACATCGGCCTGCCATTGCGCGGCGAAGGTGACACCGTAGCGGTCGGTGAGCGCCTGTACGGTTTCGCCCACCCAGCTCGCTTCGACGAAGGGGTAGGTCGCCCGCACCGTGGCCATCGCCTCCGTATCTGGATCCTGTTCCACCACTTCGAGATCGGTCGACGGGAGGTCGGCGAGCGGGACGAATACGGTGGATTCCGGAATGGCGCCGTCGAGCTGTTCGGCCAGTGCGACCGCCGGATCGGGTGCACCGTGGCGGACCGGTACCGGGTGATCGATATCGAGTACGCGGTCGGCGATCTCACCGACCAGCAGCAGCGCCACTTGCGCCAGCGTGCCGGTGCCAGGGAAGCGGATATCGGAGAGGCGGCCGGAGACATCGATCAGCGCGACGCCCTCGGCCCGGCGTTCGACGCGCAGCCCGGTGAACAGTTCGACATCCGCGACGACCCGGTCCTGCATCAGCAGCGGACGTTCGCCGTAGGCCAAATCATCCGCATAGACGACCGGACGCTCGACGAGGCCGCGGCGTACCCGGCGCGCGGCGTCGGCGGCCGCCGCATTGGCGGCCGGGCCGTGCGCCATGGCGTCCTCGGTGAGCAGACCGCTGACGCTGTGCAGATGCTGTAGCGCGCGTGGCGGGCGGAACAGGGCGAAGACCACCGGTCGGTCGATGTCGTAGAGCGCCTCGCCCGCCTCCGGATCGGCGGCCCAGCCGCCCGCGTCACCATCGGCCAGCGTGAGCGCGCCGCGGTGCGCTAGCCAGCCGACGGCGTCGACGAAGGCATCGCGGTCGGCGGCGCGGTCCGGGGACAGTTCGAGGCCGTCGACCCGGCCGGTATAGGCGGCCACTTGATCGGCCAACTCCGACAACGTGATCTGATCACCCGCGCGGCCGAGGGCGGCCAGTGCCAGGGCCAGGTAGGCGTAGCGACGGCGGTCGAAGACGCGTTCGGTCACAGCGCGGGCCGGTTTGCCGGAGTCGAGGCGATCGACGACCGGGAACAGCCGGGCCGTCGTTTCGGTGACCTCGAGTCGGTAGCCGAACAGTTCGGCCAGGTCCTCGCGGAGTTCGGTGGCCCAGCGGCGGATCAGCGGCAGCGCGATCCGATCCGGAAAGGTCCTGGTGACCAGGTGGTTGGCGAGGATGACTCGGGCGGCGCGCTGGTAGTTGTCCAGGGCAAGGGAGTCGACGCGGCGGGCGTGGATCATGCGCGCCGTCCCCGGGCCGTCTGCTCGACCTGGAGTCGGCGGTTGTTCAAATGCAGGAGGCCGCGGGCGGTGTGGACCACGGTCGAGCCGGGATATTCGGAGACGGTGAGAGTGACGCCGCTGTCGGAGCCGGTGGTGCCGTCGACGCGGCCGCTGACCGGAACCCATGCGGTGGAGGCGGCGTCGAGCAGGCGCAACAACACCTCGGTCTCGCGTTCGTCGAGGACGCGGTCGTGCACATCGGCGGCGGCGAGGGATTTGGCGGCCTCCGCGCGGGCGCGCTGTGCCTCGAGTTGGGCCTCGCGCAGTCGGCGGATTCCGGCGTCGTTGCGCTGAATTCGGGCCGGGGCACCGGCCTGCGGTGGCCTGCCGGTTTCGGCGAGGGTGCGCGAGATCTCCAGTGGCGGCGCCTCCCACCAGGACCGGATCGGCGGGATCAGTTCCGCGTCCGGATGTTCCAGCGATAGGTGCCGTGGCCTGCCGAGACCGAAGACGGCGTCGAAGAGCGCGTGTGCGCTGTCGGCGGTGGGCGCGGCGGTGAACCAGCCAGCGAGATGCCGCAGTGCCGATTCGCGACTCACCCCGCCCTTGCGGGTCTCGGTGACCCGCCGCAAAAGCGACAGTACGGCGGCAATGGCGCTCATGGTCGCCTCCCGCAGGCGATCGGCCTCGGTCGAGGACGATTCGCCCGGAATATCGGAGGCCGTCGCGACGAACCAGGTTCGCAACCCCTGCCAGCGCGCCCGCCAATCCGCTTGCCGCTCGGCCACACTCAGCAGCACCCGTTCGTCGCAGCCCGCCGCCCGCTCGATCAGTTCGCCGACTCCGGTCTCCTCGATCTCGCCGATGGCGGCGGCCAGCCGCGGCGCGAAACGGGCCAGATCCATGCTGAACTCACGCATATGCGCGAGCAGCGCGTCCTTGTGCGCAAGGAACGATTCCGGCGTGATCTCGGTGGTGCGGACCATATCGCCGAGCGAGAGGTAGAAATGCGCGGCCCGCGCCGCCATATCGGTGAGCGCGGCATCGAGACGGCGCAGCGTCCGGTAGACGCGCTCGGCGTCACCGGCCCTATTCGCTTCGGCGAGCGTATTCAGATCAGCCAGCAACTCGGGCAACACCAGTCTCGATAGTGCAGCCTCGTCCAATCGCGCTTCGAGGACCCCCGCGACCGCCCGATATGCCTTGAACCCGGCCTGAGTGAGCTGATAGACGTAGTGCCGATTCCGATACTCCGCGAGTGTCGCCGCCCGCGTTCCGTCGTAACTGCGCTCGACCACGCCCCATTGGTGCAGCTGATCCAGCAGCGGCCCGATCTCCGCTCCGGTCAACCGGGGCGCATCGTCTCCGCTGCGTTCGATCCAGGTCGCCACATCGTCGGCGTGCAACAACACCACATACGCCGCGCGCGCACTGTCGAATGCCCGCAGCACCCATAGATACTCCGCCCGCTTCTCAGCCGTAGCGAAGGAGAACAGCCGCAATCGCTCATCCCACAGTGCGGGTGCGGCATACGGCAGGCCGTCAACGGAGTCGGTCACCGGGAACAGGGTAGTAGCGGGTCGATCGCGGCCGTTACGACCGACCCCCATTCGGCGTGGCTGTGTCCGGTTTGCTGCGGTTCGCCACTCGGCCGCTCACAGGTCGAATCGAGCCCGCAGCCCGATCTTGACCTGTTCGAGCACTTCCGGTGCGAGCTCACCGACCTGCTCGGTGAGGCTGTCCTTCGCAACGATCGCGATGTCGTACAGCGCGATCACCTGTGAGCTCTCCGGCATTGCGACGGTGAGCAATTGATGGCGCGACGGTACTTCGCGAGCCTCCCGCACCGGTGCCGCGACCAGCATGGGACGCTGGCGGATCACCACATCGGAGTCCACGATCACCACGGTTGCGCGACGTCCGGAGATATGGCTGACGAGATTCCAGATCTGGCCTAGTCGGGTGGGTTCAGCTGGCACGGCCGAACAATACGTGCTCGGCGGTCTGTTCGGCGTCGTTCGTCCATTCGGTCCCGGTGCTATCGGGCAGTGTCCTGAGTTCATCCTCGAGCAGCTGCCGGCGCACGGCCTTGGCGATGTAGTCGCTCAACTTATCGTTCGAGGCCGCCCGCAGCCGGGCGGCGAGATCGTCATCCATCGAGATGTTCATGCGCACCGCCATACACCCGACGTTACAGCGGATGCGGCACACGGTGCTACAGAGACTGCGGCTACCTGCGGAATCATGGCTGTTGAGGCGGAGGCAGGAGTCGCCGGAGCAAGGTCTTGCCCTGTTCGATGAGGGCGTCGATGCCGGTGCCGGCGGCCCGGTTCGGCTCGACCGTGTCGAGGACTCGATCCAGGTTGGTCATGGCGAACTCCATATCGCGCAGGGCGCGGGGGCTGGCGGGGTCGGTTTCGAGGAGATCCTTGGCGATCGAGAGGGCCTCGCGGTAGACCTCGATGGCGGAGTCGTAGTCGTTCTCGCGTTCGGCGGCGTCGCCGATGGCGGACAGGATCAGGCCGACATCGCGGTGCAGCTGTAGATTTTCTGGGTCGGCCACGGCGAGGCGACGGGCGAGGGTCAGGGCCGCGGTGTTGTGCCGGAAGGCGAGGGTGTAGGCGCCGGTGGCGGCGGCGACCTTGGCGAGCTGATGGTGGGAGATGCTCAGGTCGCGTTGTTTTTCGGTATTGGTCGGGTCGGCCGCCGCGAGTTGTTGTGCCAGGGTGAGGGATTGGGTGTAGTGGTGGTCGGCCGACAGATAGTCGGCGGTGCGCATGGCCAGGTCGCCGAGCTTATCGTGCGAGATGCTGAGGTCGCGTTGATTTCGGGCGTTGGCGGGATCGTCATCGGCGAATTTGCGATGGATGGCCAAGGATCGGGTGTAGTGGGTGCGGGCGGTGTGTAGTTCGCCCAGTTGTAGGGCGACGTCGCCGCAGCGGTTTAGGGCGATGGCGAGGTCACGCTGGTATTCGGCATTACCCGGATCCTTTTCCGCGAGTTCGCGATGGATGGCCAGCGACTCGGTGAAGAAGGTGACCGCTTCCTCTGGGGTTTCGAACAGCAGCGCGGCGTCGCCGATCTGCTGCATGGCAATGGCGACATCGCGGGCGATTTCGGTGTCGCCGGGATCGGCCCGGGACAGTTCGTTGCTGATCAGGAGCTTTTCCAGATAGTGGCGGCTGGCGGTATCGCCGTGGCCCGCGCGCATGGCCAGGTCGCCGAGTTTGCCGTGTGCGATGGCCACGCCGCGACGGGATTCGGCGGCATCGGGACCCGAGTCGGTGAGATCGCCGTGCAGGGTGAGGGATTCGGTATAGAGGTGCTGTGCGCCGTCGAGATCGGCGGTCAAAACCGCCAGGTCGCCGAGTCGCAGGCAGGCGTTGGCGAGATCGCGGCGCAGTTCGTTACGGGTGGGGTCGCTATCGGCGAGGCTGCGTCGGATGGCCAGTGCCTCGGTGTGGTGGGCCAGCGCGGCGGTAAGATCGCCGCTGCGCACGGCGATATCGCCGAGACTCTCCAGTGCGCGGCTGAGGACCTGTTGCATATCGACGTTGTACGGGTCGGTGCTGGTGAGATGCCGTGCGGTGCGCAGGGACCGGCTGTAGTGCTCGCGGGCCGTGCCGAGATTTCCTGCCAGCATGGCGAGTTCACCGAGGGTGTCCAGACCGAGGACGAGTGCGCGTCGAGATTCCGCACTGCCCCGGGAGGACTGGACTCGGGCTCGCAGCACACCGACCAGAACAGTTTGGCGATTGGTTGCGGCACCGAGGTTTCCGGTTCGGCGCAAAGCCCGCACCTCGCGGTCGCCGAGCTCCAGATAGCCGGGAGTGTCATCCGGTAGGGTGGGCATGATCTCGCCGAGCAACGCCGCGATCTGCAGTTGATCCAACTCGCGGCAGCAGGGGATGGCGAGTTCGGTGAGCTCCACGTACCGGCCCGCGGCGAGTAGATGTCGGCATGCCTCGCTGTAATCGTCGAAATCCCGGAAGCCAGCAGAGATTCGGGCCAGTCGCATCGCATAGGCTCGGCTGTGGCGGCTGATGCGTTCGGGGCCTTGATGGGTGTCGAGTGCCTGGGCGACCCACGGGTGCACGACATATCGGTCGTCATCGGTGGTCAGTAGTGTCAACCTCAGGAGAGTTTCGATGGCCGCCATGACGGTACGGCGCTGAGTACGCGTCGCGTCGGGACCGAAGCGGGCGTGATAGATATCCAGATCCCGCAGTGGCGTCCGCGATAGCGAAATCTGCAGCAGTAGTTCGCGTTCGGCCGCATCGAGCAGATCCACCAGCGCGTCCACGAGAATATCGCGGGAGCCGAGTACCACCGCGGTATCCAGACTTTCGGCCAGCGACCGGTCCGGACCGAGATCGACGGAATGCTCATCGGCCAAGCGGCGCAACTTCTCACCGACCGGTCGCAATGTGCCGTCCCCACCGCGCAATAGCGCGTCGACAAATTCGATGAGCCGCGGATGACCGCCGATGGTGCGCGCGACGAGCCGACGCTCACTCAGTCCGAGACCGCTGATCTGGGGAAGCCGCAGGAACATTCGCTGTAACTCCGCCGGACTCAATGGCGTCAGTCCGACCTCGGTGAGACCACCGGGAATCGGATACCGGCAGGTGACCAACAGCCGTCCGGTCGTCGCGACCCGGCACAACTGCGAGAACTGTTCGGCGAAACCAGGATCGAGGAATGCCGCACCGTCCGGCCGGGTCAGGTTCTGCTCGAAATCGTCGAACAGCAATAGCAATCGGCTCCCCGCCAATAGCCGATGTATATGCTCGAGCACCTGTCCGTCACCATCGCGGGCCAGATCGTCGGCCACCGGACGCAATGCCGGATCGTCCTGAATGGCCGCGCGCACCGCGGCGCACAGCGCCGTCGGATTCCATTTCCCCACATGTTCGGCGATATGCCAGCCCCGTTCGCGCATGCGCGCGGCAACTCGTCCGGCCACCGCCGTCTTCCCGAGTCCACCCATCCCGGTGATCACCGCGCCGGGTCCGCTATCAGCGGTGTCGAGCAGCCGCACGATATCGCGAACCGGTCCTCGGCGGCCGATGAGATATCCGACCGGTAACTCACGCACCGTCGCACCGCTCGGCGCCTGGGTGCGCCGACCGAGCGGCCGCGGCGGCGCGTTGCGATCCCACAGCGGCCGGTCCGCCACCCCGGTGAGCAGCGTCGGCACGAACCACTCGGGCGGAATGTCCGCCGCATCGGCGAGCCGCTCCTGCTCGAGGGCATAGCGCGCCCGGCTCAGCGCGAAGGCGACCGATCCGCCGGAAAGCGCGGCGTAGAACGACTTCGCCAATTGTGTGGCACACCGATCGGATACCCCCGTCTGCATGACGAGCACCCGTTCGACACCCCCACCGATCAAGGTGCGCGCCAATCCGGCGGGCCCCCCATCGACGCCGCCGCAACTCGACAGCACCACCAACGGCAGCGCCCGCCCCGATGCCCGCAGTGCGGCAATGAGATCGGCGGCGTCGACCACATCCGGATCGCCGTCCTCATCCTCGAGTTCCAGCACTGTCGCCGACCCGTGCGCACTCAGATGTAGCACATGGAATTCCTCGGCCCGCAGCGCCGTGGTGATCTGCTGCAGCGAGGCGACTTCCAGAATGCGCACACCGCCGCCACCCTCGGTCGGCACCTGCGATACCGCGTCGAGGATCGCCTGCATCTCCGCCTCGACATCCAGTGCGAGATTCGCCGTGCGAGTTTCGGTCGGCGCGGCCACCGCGGCGAGGATCTTCATCGGTCCCGGCGCGAGAACGGGGGCGGGTTGGCCGGCACCGGAATACCGGCGCGAGACGGCCACATTGGGCCGCATGGCCAACGGCAGGTCGTCGGCGAGTATCAGCATCTCGTACGGCAACAGCATCGTGTCGTCGTCGACATCGAATACCACCTCGGTATCGGATCCGTCGACGAGCCGGGTGAGATGCCAGGTCGTGCGCGGTTCGAACATCGCGTCACGCAGCGCCGTACCGATCTGGAAGACCGTCCTGCGCACGGTTTCGGGCTGACCACCGACGACATCCCATGCGAACGCCACCTGTTCGGGCAGCGGCGCGACCCGGTCCGCGATCGGCGCATCCGCCTCCAGCACCGTGGTCCGCAGGGATTCGTCCGCATCGCGACGCACAATGACGCGAACTCGATTCATCGCCCTCCCTCAGACAAGCGATGAGCCAAAACTACCGCGAATCAACAACAGATGCCGATGAGCAAATGATCACCCGGGCGACAGCGCACGCAACTGGTCCAGATACACCAGGGCGCGCGGATCGCCGGGAAACCGTTCGATGATTTCGCGCGCGGCCTCACCTGCGATCCACATCAGCGACGGCAGCGACCGGCGCTTCCCGGAGAAGGCCCGCATGCCCTCGTGCACCGCCAACTCCAGATCGCGGGCGCGCACGGCGACCACCGCCAGGGTCAGATGCGCCTCGGACACCCGCATCGGATTGCGTACCGTCCCGTCGGCTCTGGTCGAGTTCCGGATCACCTCGCGCGCATAGGATTCCGCCAGCGTGTCCTCGCCCGCGACCCGGCAGCAGTCCATGGCATAGAAGTCGAACTTCTGCGGATCGACCACGAAGTGGTTGTCCAGATTGGTCGGATGGTCGAGTCGCTCGAGAATAGCTCGACCCTGATTCAGCGATGCCTCGACCTCGTGCCGATTCCCCAGTCGGGCCCAGGCCTTCGCACGTTGTGCGGCCAACTGGACACCGACACCGAGTTTGCCGCTGGTCGGCAGCGCCGGGTCGACCGCCTCGATCGCGCCGCGGTAGTTGCCCTGGGTCAGGGCGAACCACGCAGCCATTTCCGCACTCCAGCCGACGATTTCGGCGTGCTCGGCCTCCTGGCCGAGCGAATGGGCCGCCCGCCGAGTGGCCTCGGCGGTGGTACGGCGGCCGAGATCGTAGTCCACGCAACCGACCAGCAGCGCAACCCAACCGGCCAGTACGAGAATTTCCCGATGCTGCAACAAAGTCAGGCGGCCGTCGAGCAGCGAGGTGATGCGGCGCAGCCAGGACGTGCCCTCGGCGTGCAGATCGTGCGGATCGGCATACGGGTACTCACAACACAGCCGCTCGGCGGTGATCCGGATGGCATCCAGTGTGGCGGAGGAGACATCGGACATCCGCAGTCGGCCGATGAACTCGAGCGTGTCCATACCAGTGGCCGAAAGCAATTCGTCATCGCGGTTCGGGCGGTTCTTCGGAAAGAACGCGGCCGTGACCGTATCAAACGCGGCGGCGATGATCGGAGCATAGAAATCATCCGGTCTCGACTCACCCGACTCCCAACGCCGCCAATTCCGAAGCAGGGTACTGTCCGTCGGCAGGTTGTGCGAAGACTTCGCGCGCATCACACGGACGGCATCGGCTTGTGACCACCCCCGCGCATCGCGTTCGGAGCGCATTCGCACAGCCCAGACGGGTCGATCGTCTCCAGCGGCCACATCTGTAGTATCGCACCAGTTAACGCTCAGTGGCCCGGATAGGGCACACAGATGTCACTGGGTTGACACCTGCACTCGCAGTTTTGCGTCCTACATGCTGGATATGGGCGCGGAGGGTTTGCCAAGTCCCATATGTAAGAACATCTGCTCTTGCACGTGCGCAGTACCCGTCGGTGACGGGGGAGATCCACAGAAGAGAACAGCGAGAGATCCCAATCCAATGGAGGTTCGGGTGGAAGCGTTGATCTATGGATACTTGCGTGACGATCTGGCCGATGGCCACGGTGCAGAACTCGAGGATGCGATGAGCAGCCTCGCCCGTGAAGAAGGACTGTGCTTCGCCGCAACATTCCACGAATCGACCTCCGGTGACGGAACGGCATTCGCCGAGCTGACCCAGGAGCTCAAGCGGGCTGACGCGCACCACGTCGTGGTTCCGTCACTCGATCACTTTGCCGGCCAGACGATTCCGCGAGACATTCTGCTCGCGAAGCTGGCCCAGGACGCGGCGGCCCAGGTGTGGACCATCGAGAGCTGCGCTGTTCGAGAAGGGGCCCTTCGCGAACAAGCTCTTGACGAGGACTGACCTGCGGCGCAGATTCGTCACCAACCACGTCGCGACCACACCGGCCCCGAGCGATGCGAGCAGCGCTGCGACATGGTGTTGCCCGAACAGCGGATAGACCTGCCAGTGCAGCAGATAGACGAATAGCGAACTGTCGGCGAGCAGCGCGGCCACCCCGGCCACCAGGGCAGGCACCCGTACCGCGGGCAGCCAGATCAGCAGCAGCAGTCCGGCCATGACGAGCCGCTCCCGATCGGGAACACCGAAATAGCCTGGCACCGAGATCAGTAGCACGGCGCTCACCAGCAGCCGCTGCCAGATTGCGGTAGCCTTCGCGGCCGCCCAGCCAAGGGCGAAGAACCAGCAGGCCAGCGGCGAAAACGGCACATCCTTGGCCGGATAGAGCCCGAACGACCAGATCCGGAACACCATGGTGATGGCCACCAGCCCCATGGCGAACCAGAACGGCTCGCGGCGCGCGAGGGCATCGATGAACGGCACGCGCACCAGGAGCGCGGCCACCACCATGAACAGCACCAGCACCTCGATGAACCACAGGTGCCCTGCGGTAGGGCTGTCGCGCGGGCCGAGAATCTTATTGAGCAGCAACACGTTCTGCCAGCCGTAATAATCGGTGAACAGCAGCGTGAGCGCCACCCAGGCGGCGGTCGGGATCGCGATGAGCGCCACTGTGTGCAGCGCGTTGCGCAGTCGTTCGGCACGCGGGGTCATAGTGACGGCGAAGCGGGCGAAGTTGAATCCGGCGACGCCGAGCAGGATATGCGCCGCGCCCCAGAGTACGAACATCCCGATATGCGAACCCGCGATGAGGACGATCCCGGTGGCGCGCAGCAGCGTCGGTGTGTCGACCGAGCGGCCGAATGCGGTGTGGCCGTGTGGCACCCGCTCGAGTTCGGCGACGGTGCGATCCGGCCAGTTCGCGGGCAGTCGGCCCAGTGCCCGCTCGAGGCGGGTCGCGGTGGTGATGTAGGTCAGTGAGTTGCCGCCGAGGTCGACGAAGGTGCTGTCGGGGCGGATCAGGGCGGGGTCGATGCCGAGGGCGATGGCGTAGAGCGCGCGGATATCGCGTATCGGCAGATCGGGTTCGGATGTGCGCAGTTGCCGGATCGCCGAATAGTCGGGCTTGCCATTGGGTAAGCGCGGTATCTGCGCGACGGCGCAGGTGCGGATGGCCGCGGCGGGCAGACCGGACAGTTCGGCGGCCACCGCCGCAACCGATTCCGCCGGACTCTCGACGGCGACAACCAACTGGTCGCCACTATCTGTGCAACAGGCGGTGAAACCGGCAGCGGCGAAACCGGATTCGAGCCGCTGCAGGTCGATGCGCAGTCCGAAGATCTTGGCGAAGCGGCTGCGCCTGCCGACCACCTGATACATACCCTCGGGTGTGCGCCGCGCCAGATCACCGGTGCGCAGGGATTCGACCGTATGGCCGAGGGCAAGATCGCGCGGGCAGCAGGCATAGCCCATCATCACGTTGGGGCCGTGA
The DNA here is from genome assembly GCF_040609795.1 of Nocardia sp. NPDC004604. NCBI lineage: Bacteria > Bacillati > Actinomycetota > Actinomycetes > Mycobacteriales > Nocardiaceae > Nocardia > Nocardia sp. NPDC004604. The sequence goes on along the minus strand of NZ_JBEXLC010000164.1, from coordinate 2,488 downwards.
TAGACCAGCTCCTCGTGCTCGCTGTCCGGCACCGACTCCAGGGTGAACCGGCCGCCGGGAATCGGCACACCGATACAGTCCGGATGTTTCCCGGCCAATTCCGGTGGCAGATAGGCCATCCGCGCGGTGGCCTCGGTTTGGCCGTACATCACCACGAAGTCCCATCCGGCGCGCGCGCCGAGCCGCGCGTACGCGCGCACCCGCTCGGGTGCGAGGCAGCCACCGGCCTGGGTGATATAGCGCAGATCGGGCAGCCGCATGCGGTCGAAGCCGATGCGGTCGAGCAGATCGATGGTGTACGGCACGGTCGCGAACGAGCTCACCCGGTGATCGCGGACATCGTCCCAGAACTGGTCGTCGAGGACCGATCGGTCGGTGAGCAGCAGGCTCGCGCCGCGCAGCAGATGGCTGTGCACGACCGACAATCCGTAGCAATAGAACATCGGAAGTGTGGTCGCGGCGCGATCATCGGGGTCGACGCCCAGATATTCGGCGATGGCCTGCGCATTCGACAGCAGGTTGGCGGCGGACAGGCGCACCAGCTTCGGCGAGCCGGTCGAGCCGGAAGTGCTCAGCAGCAGCGCGAGATCCGGATGCAGGCGGTGCGTCGAGGTCTCGCGCCGGACCTCGACGTCGCCATCGATCACGACATCGGGATCGTAGGTGGCCAGCAATTCGCTGGTCATCTCCGCGGTGAGCAGGACGACGCAGCCCGCGCTCAGCGCGCCCAGATACGCGACGAGGGAGTCGATATCGTTGCGCGCCCTGAGCGCGACGAGCCGCCGGTTCGCTCCGAGCTGCCGCGCGTACTCCTCGACAAGTGCCGCCAGCTGCGCATAGGTGATCCGCTCCAAACCATCCGGCACCGATTCCGCTGCTGTGACGGCCGCCGATGGAGATCGAGAGCAGAGGACGGCGATCCGGTCGTCGAAAGTGCGAAGGTGCGCGACGATCCGGTGAATAGTCACCGGAGAAGTTTAGATGGTAAGCCTTTCCATACCTACGAGTGCCCCCCTGGCGAACTTTCGGTGAATAGTCCGAAGTTGAATCGCAACGGCCCGAACCGATTACAGTCCGAAGCTGCCCGGACCCCGCCTACGCAGGTACTTTTCGAATTCGGCCGCAATCGCGTCGCCATCGATCTTGGCCATCGCATCGTTCAGGTCCACGGCCGCGTCGCCGCGTTCCTCCAGCGAGCGCACGTACTCGCTGATCTCGTCATCGCCCACCGTCATCTCGTTGACGGCGGTCTCCCAGTCCTCGGCCTGTTTGGGTAGTTCGCCGAGTGGAACCTCGATATCGAGCACATCCTCGACGCGGTGCAGCAGCGCAATGGTCGCCTTCGGATTCGGCGGCTGTGAGACATAGTGCGGTACGGCCGCCCAGAACGAGACGGCGGGCACGCCCGCCTTCACACACTGGTCCTGCAGTACACCGGTGATACCGGTCGGTCCCTCGTAGCGGGTCTGCTCCAGGCTGAACCGCTCGGCGGCTTCCTTGCTATAGGCCGATCCAGTGACCGGGACGGGGCGGGTATGCGGGGTATCGGCGAGCAGCGCGCCAAGGATGACTACGGTCTGCACACCCAGCTGTTCGATGAACTCGAGCAGATCCCCGCAGAAGCTGCGCCAGCGCATATTGGGTTCGATACCGCGCAGCAGCACCACATCGCGGTCGCTGCCGGGCGGCGAGCAGACCGAGAGCATGGTGGAGGGCCACTGGATTTCCCTGGTCACACCGTCGACCTGACGCACCGTCGGCCGGTTGACCTGGTAGTCGTAGTAGTCCTCGGAGTCGAGTTCGGCCAGCGGCTCGGCATCCCAGATCAGTTCCAGATGCTCGACGGCGCCGCTTGCCGCATCACCCGCGTCGTTCCAGCCTTCGAAGGCGGCGACCAGCACAGGGTCCCGCAATGTCGGCAGTTCCGGCTCGGGTGATACCGGAGGTTCACTGGAGTTCACCTCGGTCAGCCTACGGCGTGTGAGCACGTCGCGTTGAATTTGCGCGGTCGGCGCGGCACCGGGCGTTCATCTGTCTGGGCAGGTGTGGTCCCCGACACCGCCACGGTGGTTCGGCATGTCCTACCGGCCCACTACGCTTGATCACATGTCTGCGTCCAGCTCCGCCGCGTTCGATACCACGCTTCTCGACACGCTCCGTCGGCGTGTCGTCATCGGCGACGGTGCGATGGGCACGATGTTGCAGGCCGCCGACCTGACGTTGGACGACTTCCGCGGCCTGGAAGGCTGCAACGAAATCCTCAACGACACCCGCCCGGACGTGCTGCGCAGCATTCATCGCGCCTACTTCGAGGCCGGTGCGGACGCGGTCGAGACCAATACCTTCGGCTGCAATCTGCCGAACCTCGCGGACTACGATATCGCCGACCGGATCCGCGATCTGTCCGAACGCGGCACCCGGCTGGCCCGTGAGATCGCCGACGAGATGGGCCCCAGTGCCGACGGCACCCCGAGCACATAGCGCGGGG
>NZ_JBEXLC010000163.1:0-19561 GCF_040609795.1 Nocardia sp. NPDC004604 | reverse complement strand
GCCGCGGCGGGTCCTGGCGGGCGAGCCGGTGCCGCATCAGATCCGCGAAGAGCCGGTCGAATCGGAACCATTCCGAGTCGTCATCGACGCGACGCAGGAACAGGTCCAGATGCTCGGCCTCCTCGAGCATTTCCTGTCCATACGTCACGTCGGCGAGTCTGTTGGCGAGGTCGCCGCAGATGGTATCGGTCACCGAGATCGACACCAGGAAGTCGAGCAGGGCGGGGTCCACTGTATTCAGTACATTCGCCGCGACGTATTCGCTGATGGCGTAGCTGTGCCCGGACAGCCGTCCGATGTATTCGGCGGGATTTTCCTTGCCGCGCAATGACATCGACGCGAGTTGCAGCGCGGCCGCCCAGCCCGCGGTCGATTCACGCAGCTGCGTGATATCGGCCGCGGTCAATGGCAGCTGATTGACATTGAGGAGGAATGAACTGGTCTCCGCATCGTCGAAGCGCAGATCTTCGGAATCGATTTCGACGAGTTCGTCGCGCACGCGCATCCGGCTGATCGGGAGTCCGGCCGGGCTTCGGCTGGTGACGATGAGGCGCAGATGGTGGCAGGCATTGTCGAGCAGGAATTCCATCGCCGCGAGCGCATTGCGATCGGTGACCTGGTGCCAGTCATCGATGACCACAGCGAATGTTTCTCCGCTGGAGTGGATTTCGTTGATCAGTGCGGTGATCACATAGCGGGTGGCGTCGGTCGCGCGTTCCTCCAGGATCTGGTTCAGTTCACGGCCGAGCGCCGGTCGGGTCCGGCGGATCGCGTCGACCAGATGCGCCAGAAACCAGACGGCATTGTTGTCATCGCCATCGATGGTGAGCCAGGCGATCTGAACCCCCTCGGATTCCAGGGTGCTCGCCCATTGAGCGGCCAAGGTGCTCTTTCCGAATCCGGCCGGTGCGTGGATTACGGTCAGCCGACGCTGCTGGCCTTCGCGCAGCATGCCAAGCAACCGGGGACGGCCCATGAGCGCGCGCGGCGGCGTCGGTGGCCGGAATTTGGTCAGCGCGGCCGGTGGGACCGCAGGTCCTACCGGTTGGGGTAGAACGTACTGCGGCGCGGCCGGTTCGGCGCGGACCGCGCGGGCGGGACCGGCGGCCGGAACGTGGTCGCGCAGTGCGTCCCGCAATAGATGCTGGTAAGCGGCAGCGGATTCCGGGCGGGCCGCCGGATCGATCGCCATGGCCGCTTCGATGGCGGCGACCGCATCGGCCGGAATCGCTGTCCCCTTCAGGTCCGGGATCGGCTCGGTCGTCATGCGCACGAATTGCGCCATTACGCTCTCGCCGGTCCGGCGTTCGAAGGCCGCGTGCCCGGTCAACAGGCAGAACAGCGTCGCGCCGAGACTGTAGATATCAGAAGCCGGTCTCGGTTGCGCACCACCCAGCACCTCGGGTGCGGTGAATGCGGGTGTGCCGGTGATGAGTCCGGTCGCCGTCTCGAAGCCGCCGCCGATGCGGGCGAGGCCGAAGTCGGCCAGTTGCGGTTCGTCGTAGTCGGTGACCAGGATATTGGCGGGTTTCACATCGCGGTGGATGGTTCCCTCGGCATGTGCGGCGGCCAGCGCCCCGGCGATGCGTTCACCGATGGACAGCACCTCGTCCCACGGTATCGGTCCGGTCGTGCGTAACCGGTTCTCCAGCGAACCTCGGGAGTGGAACGGCATGACGATATAGGGCCGACCGGTGGCGGTGATACCGGCCTGCAGGACCTGCACGATGTTCGGATGCCCCGACAGCCGCCCCAGCGCATGCTGTTCGCGGACGAACCGTTCCCGGTCCTCACCGCGGAATTCCGCGGTGAGGACCTTCACCGCCACGGCGCGGTCCAGTGATCGTTCGAAGCAGCGGTAGACGACGCCGAAACCGCCCCGCCCGATCTCCTCTGCATCGAAGAATCCGGCCGCGGCCAGTTCGGCAGCGAGACCGACCTGCAGGTCACGCTGGGTTGCGGTGGGGTCGAATTCCGGCATGGCCTATTGCCTCACCATGCCGAATTCCGGTGATTCGGCATCGGCGGGAGTCGCCGCGTGGCTTCGCACCGGCTGCGGTGGTAGCAAACCATACGATCACCTCACGAGGCAGAACATCGGCCCCGACAATTCGATCATAGCGACCATCATGGTTGCCGCGGCGTCTCATGCGAGAACCACTGTGTTGCAAGGACTTACGGGCTCGATGCGGCTGGTCCGCAGGCGGGAGATGGCGAAGGCCGGTATCGCGATCGTGGCGGCAGCTTTCGGAGCGGCGTGATCAGCAGCTATCGGCGCCCGCCTGCACTGTGGTGGGTCACTGTATCCGCTGACAAGCGGGCACCGGTGGGCCTCCGCCGTACCGGCCCACCGTCACGCCCGGGCGTTTACAGCTACGGCAACTCGAGCCTCCGCGTCCTCGACGAACTGTGCCATCACCTGAGACCACAGTTCTCGGACCGCGGCGCTGGTGTACAGCGCCGCGGCGCCAGCGGAGGCGGCCGAACGGTGGTTGGCGAAAGGTGTCGACGAAGGCCCCGATGGCGTCGCGCCAGCCCTGTTCGGCACACTGTTGCAGCTCAGTTGCTGACCATTTCTGCGTTTATGAGGAAATCATCATATTACGTGTTATTGTACCGACGTAGTGCGTGCTCGCTCCGTTGCTGTGTCCGTTGGTGTCTCAAGGAGAGGACCCGCGTGTCTCGGTATCTGTTCGCTCTTGGTCGGGTGGCAGTGCGTCGCCGCTGGTGGGTGCTGGTGGTGTGGATCGTGCTACTGGTCGGCGCGATCTGTTTCGCCGCGGGAACCGGTGGGAAGACGAACGACAATTTCACGGTTCCCGGTACCGAGTCGCAGGATGCCGTGTCATTGCTGCGGCAGCGGATGCCGACGTTCAGTGGTGCGCAGATGCAAGTCGTGTTCGCTACGCCCGGTCTGGCCAAGGTGACCGACCAGCAGGTGCGGACCGAGATCGAACAGACCATGACCGGCTTGCAGGGACTCCCGCAGGTCGCTGTGGTCGTCGACCCGTTCCAGGCCAAGGCGGTGTCGCCGGATCAGCGTGTCGCACTGGGCACCGTGCAATTCTCGGTGTCGGCCGGTGAGGTCGGCGGGGACACCCTCGACGGGGTGGACCGCCTCGCGGCCCCCGCGCGCGAGGCCGGTCTCGACGTGCAGTTCTCGGGTGCGGTGTATCCGGGCTTCACGGCCGAGATCCCGCACACCCCGGAGCTTCTCGGCATCGTCGCGGCATTCGTCATCCTGCTGATCACCTTCGGTGCGGTGGTCGCCGCGGGGTTGCCCATCATTACGGCGTTGGTGGGTGTCGGCATCGGGCTCACCGGGATTCTGGGAGTGGCCGCCTTCGTCGACGTGCCGTCGGCCGCGACCTCGCTGGCCCTGATGCTCGGTCTGTCCTGTGGCATCGATTACGCGCTGTTCATCCTGTCGCGGCATCGGCATCACATCGTGCTGGGAATGGCTGCGTCGGAGGCGATTCCGCTGGCGGTCGGGACAGCGGGCAGTTCGGTGGTGTTCGCGGCGATAACGGTCATCATTGCGCTGTGCGGGCTGACGGTGGCGGGCATACCGTTCCTCACCGTCATGGGTCTGACGGCCGCCGGCGCGGTGTTGGTGGCCATGCTCGTCGCATTGACGCTGCTGCCCGCGCTGCTGGGCTTCGCCGGTGACACCGTCGCCAAGTTCATCTCACCGCCGCTGCATCCGGGCAAGGCGGAGGAGGTGGCGCGCATCGCCGCCTACGAGCCCGAGCGCACGGCCGGGCATGCGTGGGGACGTTTCGTCACCCGATTCCGTATCCCGTTGCTGGTCCTCGGCATAGCGATTCTCGTCGCCGCGGCCATTCCGGCCACCCGCATGGACCTCGGGCTGCCCAGCGGTGCCACCCAGCCGGAGAAGAGCACCGCCCGCAAGGCCTATGACCTGGTCAGCCGGTCCTTCGGCCCCGGTTTCAACGGACCCCTGCTGGTGGTCACCGACCTGTCCAAGGCCACCGGCCCGGACGCCGCGCAAACGCTGATCGGCCGGCTGCAGCAGGAACCCGACGTCGCCGCCGTACAGCCCGCGGCCTCCGGGAACGGGTTGGTGCTGATCCAGGTCGTTCCCAAGACCGGCCCCAACGACTCCGCGACGACCGATCTGGTGAACCGGTTGCGCGACGACCGTGACCGCATCGAAAGCGGCACCGGTGCAACGTATCTGGTCGGTGGTACCACGGCGGCCAATATCGACACCTCGAAGCGGCTGGCCGGGGCACTGCCCATCTTCCTCGCGGTCGTGGTGGGTCTGGCGCTGCTCTTGCTCACCATCGCCTTCCGTACGATTCTCGTCCCGCTGACCTCGATCGTCGGCTTCATCCTCTCGGTGTTCGCCGCCCTCGGCGCGCAGGTGGCCGTATTCCAATGGGGCTGGGGCGCAAGTCTTTTCGATGTCAACAAGGCGCAGACGCTGAGCTTCCTGCCGATCATCACCTTGGCCATCATCTTCGGCCTGTCCAGCGACTATCAGATCTTCGTCGTCTCGCGGATCAAGGAGGAATACACCCGCACCGCCGATGCGATCGCCTCGGTGCAGAACGGCGTCGCGCACTCCGCGCGCGTCGTCACCGCCGCCGCGCTGATCATGTTCGGGGTGTTCGTCGCGTTCACCACCACCGACAATCCGATCGTCAAACCACTGGCGTTCACCCTGGCGATCGGCGTGCTGTTCGATGCCTTCATCGTCCGGCTGACCCTGGTGCCCGCGGTCATGGCCCTGATCGGAAACCGGATGTGGTACCACCCGCGCTGGTTCGCCCACTACATCCCCGACCTCGATATCGAGGGTGCCGAACTCGAACGCCGATTCGCCCGCGACACCGAAGCCGAAGTGCCACAGGGCATTACCGAACCGTCATGACGCTCGTTCGCTAACGGCGACGATGCGGCGATCCCGAATACCACCGCGATCGTGACCGGCGCATCGGCGGGTATCGGCGCCGACATAGGACAGCCCCGTGCTGACATAGGACAGCCCCGTGCTGACATTGGCGTTGCGGGGCGCGGTACCGATCAACGGGTGGCGAGGACCCCGGCAGTCGGGCCGGTCGGCCCGGTGCGGGGTGGACCTTCGGCCCTGCCGCGAGGTGGTCCCGAAGACGACGATGTGAAGAACAACAGGGGTCCCGGCCAAGAGCCGGATATCGAGGCTGAGCCGCAGGAACGGAGCGGACGCGGTCTGCCCGACAGCCCAGCGGAGGCGGTGAACGGAATGACGCAGCGAGCGACGACATCGACAGAGCAGATCGACGTGCAGGGTGGCCACCTGGTGGAGAGGGTCAAGGAACTGGTCCACGAAGGCAACGTTCGTCGGATCATCATCAAGGACTCCGACGGCAAGACCGTGATGGAGGTCCCCGTGACGGTCGGCGTGGTCGGCTTCCTCCTCGCGCCCACCGTGGCCGCCATCGGAGCGCTCGCCGCGCTCGCCGCGGACTACTCGATCGAAGTCGAACGCGAGAATCCCGACTCGACAGACGCCGGCGCCACTGCGCAGGCGTAGGCAATGCGGGCGTGCCACGCGCTGCTGGCCGCGCTCTCGGATAACGCCCACCGCTTCGTCGGCTACCTCGAGGAGGACGATGCTCTCGCCGATGAGTGGGTGTTCGTTTCGGCGCACCCGGTCTTGCTCGGTCAGCACGACCGCACCCGATGTCGATGACGGGAGGAGTTATGGGACATCTGGAAGTGCACGCACACATGAAGATTCGTCCAGGTCAACTGGAAGGGTTCAAGGCTCTAGCGGCCGAGATCATGCGGCTGACCCGAGAGAAGGACACGCAGACCCTTCGCTTCGACTGGTTCATCAGCGAGGACGGAACCGAATGCGAGGTCCACGAGGTGTACCCGAGTGGACAAGGCCTGATCGAGCACAACACACACGTCATGGACGCGCGGGCGATCCTCTTCGAGAAGTACGCCTACGACCACCGCATGACCGCCTTCGGCGAGGTCTCCCAGGAGCTCAGGGAACTCGCAGACAAGCACGCCGGAGGAATCGCTGTTTACTCGTTCCTCCAAGGCCTCGGAACCGCGGCGGCTGTCTAGGCCACCAGGAAGGGATGTGAGGTCATGGCCGAGATCCGTCTACTGGAACGGGTGACCGCTTCGGACCTGTTCCTGCTGCTCTGGGACGACTACGGCTGGTCCACCGACATCGGCGGGCTCGCCATCCTCGACGGGACAAGCCTGCTCGACGAGGACGGCGGCGTCCGACTCGACGCGGTCCGGCGACACCTCGAGCCGAGAATGCACTTGGTGCCGCGCTTCCGGCAGCTGCTGTATCGGCCTCGCCTCGGGCTGGGCTGGCCGCTGTGGATCGACGCGCCCTCCTTCGACCTCGCTGAGCACATCCACGTCCGTGCGCTTGCCGCGCCCGGCGACCAGGACCAGTTGTTGCAGACATGCCAGCAGCTGGCCCGGCGACCGTTCGATCCCGCCCGGCCGCGGTGGGAGCTGTGGCTGCTGCCCGGTCTGCCGGACCACCGGGTCGGTGCGTTCTTGAAGCTGCATCACGTCCTCGCCGACGGCCCCGCCGCGATGGCCGCCTTCGGGGCGCTGCTCGACCGGACCGCCGACGCGCCCGTCGATGGTGCACCACCATGGACGCCGACACCCACCCCGTCCACCGGTGAACTGTTCCGCGACAACCTGCGCCGCCGCCGACGGGAACTAGGGCACGGGTGGTCGGGCCTTGTTCATCCGAGCAGAACACTGCGCCTGGCGCGTCGCGCGTGGCCGGCCTGGCGGGAGGTGCTCACCGAAAAGCCGGCCCCACGAACCAGCCTCAACCGCCCCGTAGGCCCCGAGCGCCGACTGACCATCGTCCGCGGCCGCCTCGACCCCATGAAACACGTCGCCCATGTCCATCACGCCACGGTCAACGACGTGGTGCTGACCGCGGTCGCCGGCGGCCTGCGCCAGCTGCTGGCAAGCCGCAGCGAGGATGTCCAAGGGCTCGTCCAGCGCGCGATGGTGACCATCTCCCACCACGAAGCGCGGCCCGGCGAGGCACAAGGCAACACGCCCGGATGGATGATGGTGCCGCTGCCGGTCGGTGAACCGGACCCGCTGCGCCGGCTCACGTTGATCACCGCAGAGACGAGCGCACGGAAGCACAAGGTTCGCCCCGAGGCAGGCAGCGGGATCTTCAGATTCGTTGTCGGCCAGCGCATCTGGTACCGGCTGTTTCCGCGGCAGCGGTCAGTGAACCTGGTCGTGAGCAACGTCCCGGGTCCGCCGATGCGGCTGTATCTCGCCGGCGCACCGCTGCTGGAGGTGTTCCCCCTACTGCCGCCCATGGGCAACCTGACTCTCGTCGTCGCCGCCATGTCGTATGCCGGCCAGCTCAACTTCACTGCCGCCGCTGACCAGGACAGCTGCCCGGACGTGGAGGTGTTCGCCCGCGGGGTGCGCAGTGCCCTCGACGACCTCGCGCAACCAGTCCTGGGGGCTGGGACAGGCGGTCGGGCCGGTGCCACGGAGCCGGTACCGCCGACCGACGCGTCGGCTACGTCGCGTCGGTCACCGCGGTGATCGATCCCGGCGCCTCTTTGCTTTGCACGGAAAGGGGGATCTGCCTACAAGGCAACAGTGCAGGTCGCGCCATTAACATCTGGCGCCGCTGATCATGGCCCGAGGAACAATCGTTCGTACGGCAGGCGCGGCAGCCGCCGGCGGTTCTCTACGGCTTCGTGCATCAATTCGATTGTGCACCAGCGCTTTCGTTTCCAGTCGTGGACCAAATTGCGTACTGCCGCCGCGGTGGCGGCGTAGTCCAAGCCCCTACCGGCCAGCCAGATCCGCAGGTGCAGATCACCTTCCGGCGGAGTCCATTGTTCGGAATTCACGGCTTATCGTTTCCTCGGGCAACGCAATGACCAGTCGACATTTCCGGATGAGTCCTACTTGTGTGCGGCGCGACAGCGGTCGCCGCCGTACGAGGCCGCCGGATACGGGGGCTGCGAGTCCTGCGTCGCTGCTGCCGCGCACGGATGCCGTGGCGGACCGGTGGGCAGGTCCCGTCGGGATTCCGATTGGCGATCGGAGGGAGCTGACGTCTTTGTTACGAACACGAAGCTGTGTACGTTGCCCCGACCGATACCTCGAGGGGTGATGCCACGGTCTCGACCGATGCTCGGTCCCGCAGCGTATCGGTCCGTATCGCAATGGTTCTCGATCACGGGCCACCCTGGTCGGCCGCTCCCCTCATAGACGCGGCCGGCCGGGAGCCGATGACGATCAGGTGCTGCTAGGCGACTGCATCGGTACGCGCGGCGTATCCATGTGCCTCGGCCACAGATTCGGACGGATTCCGATCTTCATCTGCACTCCTCGTACTGGGCGGTCAGGTGACGGTGACCCGCCGCACTTTGTCGGGAGTTAGTGTGAAGATTATGCGTACGATTCGCTACAATACTGAAGATAATTCTTTGTTCTATAGAGGAATATTCCCAATCATCGGTTTGACATAGCGGATGGCCTGCTCGATCGAAGCTTCTTCGGGGTCCGGTCGTGTCGGACGGGTGTCCGGACCGGCCGCGGAGTCGCACCGCGCCACGCTCCCGGATTCATAAGACCGCCCGCGACGAATGCGCCCGACAGCCGGGCGACCGGGACTCCCCCGCGAGCCGGGCAGTGTCGCGGATCTGCCGGTAGGGATCCGATCCCTCCGAAGGTGGGGCGCTTGCCCGAGTAGCCCGGACCTCGATGCTTCCCACTCGTGACGAGGCCGTCCGGGAGCACGCGGGCGTCCTGCGGACGAGCGATTGTCCGGGCGGCGCGCGGTCGGAGATGTCCGGGGAACGATGGGCCGTCCGGCCATGATGGGATCATGACGAGCATCGGCAGGGGTGTGCTGGCCGCAGGGACCGCGCTGGTGCTGGCGATCGGGACCGGATGCGCACGGGAATCGGGGTCCGCAGGGCTTCGGTTTACGGTTGCCGAGGGCCTGAACAGCAACGAATTCATCCGGGAGGGGCCGGTCGCGGCGCATCTGGTGTTGCGCTCGGGCCGGGACCCGCGGATGGTGGTGGCCTTCCCGGCCGGTAACAGCGGCGTCGGAGTATGGTTCGCGCCCCTGTCCGCCCCGGCCGCCTGGACCGTCACCGGTGCGCCGCAGCCGCGCCGGGAGAGCGATTCTCGCGGGCGGCCGCTGTACGGTATCGCGTTCGAGGCCACGATCGCGGCCCCGGAACTGGTACTGAACCAGGCGATCCTGTCCAGTGTCCGGGTGCTGCGCGATTTCGATCAGCACGGCACGGTTGCGCCGGAAGTCCTTGTCGCACCTACCGTTTCGGGCAATACGCTCGGTTGGGCGCGAGACCGCCTCGACGGCGCGCCCGGCTACCGCCTGACCATCACCGTGATCGACGGCAGTGTGCGACCGGGCGGCACGGCCCTGGCCGCGGGTGCCGACGGTCGCATCGGCCTTCGGATCTCCTCGCTGACCGGTGACACACCGCTGACGCCCTTGCCGGGGAACGATCTGCTCAACGGCACGCAGCGCCGTCTCGGCTCCGCGGGGAACACGCTCGCGTACCTGGGCTACCGGGAGAAGTTCCTCGCCGGCTCATGGCATTTCGACACCTACTTCGGCCGGGACACCCTCATCTCGCTGATGCTGCTCATGCCCGCGCTCGCACCCGCGGCAGTGGAGGCCGGACTGGATTCGGTCCTGACCCGGCTGAGCCCGGACGGTCGGGTCGCCCACGAGGAGTCGGTATCGGAATACGCCGTCCTCCAGCATCGCCGCCAGGACGGGACCGCCAGTGCCGCACCGATCTACGACTACGCAATGATCGACGAGACTTATCTGCTGGCACCGGTGATCGCCGCCTATCTGCTCGACGACCGTGCCGGTTCCGCGCATGCCCGCGACTACTTCCGAGCCGATCCCCGTCGCGCGACCGATCTGGTCGGGAACCTGCGACGCGTCGTGGCGACGGCGGGCGCGTTCGCGCGGGATCCGCGGTACGCCAATCTGATCGGGCTGCCGCCCGGCCAGGCGGCGGGGCAGTGGCGCGACAGCGCCGACGGCCTCGCGGGCGGGTGGTACCCGTACGACGTGAACTGCGTACTCGTACCCGCCGCGCTCGAGGCTGCCGCACGCTTGGCCGGAAGCGGGCTGCTCGATCCCGCACTCGGTGCCACGGACCGGGCGGCGTTGGCCCAAGCCGCCGCCGACGCGACGATCTGGCGCTCCACGGCGGCCCGTCTGTTCTCGGTGACCATGGGCAATGCCGACGCCGCCCGTGCCGTCACGGCCTATGCGGCCGAGGTCGAGGTCCGGCCCGACGACGCGCTCGCCGCGCTCGGCTCGAATCCCTTCTCTTTCAATGCCATTGCCCTGGACGCCGACGGCGGGCCGATCCCCGTCGTGCATTCGGACGAGGTCTTCGACTTGCTGTTCGGCGCACCCACGCCCGAGGCGCTCGCGCGCGAGATCGCGATCATGGCCGCGCCGTTTCCGCTGGGCCTGACGACCGGTGCGGGCGTGCTCGTCGCGAACCCGGTCTTCGCCGATCCCGATGTGCGGCAGCGGATCACCGCACACGACTACCACGGGACCGTCGCCTGGTCCTGGGTGCAGGCCGCCTTCGCCGCGGGTCTGAATCGCCAGCTCGCCCGGACGGACCTGCCCGGCGGCGTTCGTGATCAGCTGATCGTCGCGCGAAAAGCCCTGTGGCAGACGATCGATGCCGTCGCACCCATGCGGAATTCGGAACTGTGGAGCTGGATCTACCGCGACGGCGCCTACCAGCCGGTGGCCTTCGGCGCGGGCACCGCCGACGTGACCGAATCCGATGCCGCCCAGCTGTGGAGCACGGCCTACCTCGCCATCGCCCCGCCGTGATCGTGCAGGCACCCGGATGCCATCGGCGGCAGAGTGGTCACCACACGAAGGGGATGAGCCGTGCGCGGGTGGCCGCGAACACGCGGTAGCTCTCACCGCGACAGCCGTCGGCTGCTCGGGTTCGCCGACGACACCGCGTTCGGGATAGCCGCCGCCGATGTCGCTGTGCACGCCGTGAAACCACACCTGGCGCACGCGGTCGTGCTGCGATCCCGCTGCAGCGGCGGGTGCGTCGGGTTCCCACAGCGCGGGGATGAATGTGACGGCGGCGTTCGCCCAACGCGTCGCCGGTTCCCATTTCGAGCAGATCGCGAAGTAGGCCGATGACAGGTGGGCGTGCACTCCCGGTCCGAGTGCGCCGACGGTGATCCGGATCGCATTCAGTTCGCTACTGGACGGGTCTTTATGCAAGATGGCCCGGCCTCCGACTGGTGCTGGGCGGCCGGCTTCGGGAAGTTGGTCGTATGGCTCAGAGGTACGCTGAACTTGCGACAAGTTTGTTGGCGGATTTCTGGGCACGATCCGCGCACTCGTACCGGTGGCGGGCAGTGCCCGGCCGTGTACTTGTCGGCATGAGCGTGGCTGGGAATTCGCGCGCCGACGATAGCGCCGACTCTCGACTGTCTGGCCTGGCTAAATAACTACTGTGTGGCTACCCGCTCGAGCGGGGGTTGGAATGCAAAGCAAGTACACCGTTTGCCAGTCGGGTGGTCACGGGACGGCACAATGGATGACGCGTCAGTGAGTGGCGGGGACACCACTTGGGGGCCAGCGCAGGTGTTCGGACGCTATCGGCTGCTGTCGCTGCTGGGTCAGGGCGGCATGGGCCAGGTGTGGCGGGCGCATGATTCGCTGACCAACCGGGTGGTGGCACTCAAGTTGTTGCCCGAGCGCTTCGCTGATGACGAGCAGCTGCGCGAGCGGTTCCGCCGGGAGTGCCGGGCGGTGGCGCAGTTGACCGAGCCGCATGTGATCCCCATCCACGACTTCGGCGACATCGACGGTCGGCTCTATCTGAATATGCGCTTGATCGAGGGCACCGACCTGCGCAAGGTGATCACGCGAGAAGGGGCCTTGTCGCCGCGGCGGGCAGTAGCGATCATCGCGCAGGTGGCCGGCGCGCTGCAGGCGGCCCACGACGCCGGGCTGGTGCACCGCGATGTCAAACCCACCAACATCCTGCTGGGGGCCGATGAGTTCGCCTCCCTGATCGACTTCGGGATCGCCCACGCAGCCGACGACCGTACGCTGACCACGACCGGCGAGACCATCGGCACCGTCGCCTACATGGCGCCGGAGGAGATCGGCACGGAGGTCAAGGCCGATGCCCGAGTGGACGTGTACGCGTTGACGTGTGTGCTGTATGAGTGCCTGACCGGCCGGCCGCCATTTGCGAGCGAATTGGGGATGCAGGGTGTGATCGCCCATCACCTGCACACCCCGCCGCCGCATCCCAGCACCACTAGACCCGATGTACCGACTGCGTTCGATGCGGTCATCGCCAAGGGAATGGCCAAAAACCCCGACGATCGTTACCAGACCATGCGCGAGCTGGCCGCGGCGGCCGGCGCCGCGATCGGCGATTCCGCGGTCAGCACCACTGGGGGCGTGGCTGCGCGCCAAGGGCGGCGAATCAGATTGTCGCCCAGGACCGCCGGGCTGCTCGTCGCCGCGGTCGCGGTGACAGTGGTGGCCGCCGTAGCTGTCGTCATCGGTGTCCAACGGGAATCGGGCGGCGGTGGCAACTCGCCCGCACCTATCACCCCGGGCTACTCGGCACAGATTCCGCTGCCGTTCACCGACGTGAGTCTGCCCACCGGTGTGGCGGTCGACGCGGCGGGCAACGTATACATCACCGACATGGGTAACGATCAGGTGCTGAAGTTGGCGGCCGGCGCGTCGACGCCGACCCCGCTGCCGTTCACCGGCCTGAAGAATCCCCAGGATGTGGCGGTCGACCCGGCGGGCACCATATACGTCAGCGACACGAGCAACGATCGGGTGCTGAGGTTGGCGGCCGGCGCGTCGACGCCGACCGCGCTGCCGTTCACCGGCCTGAAGGATCCCCATGGTGTCGCGGTCGACAGGGCGGGAGACGTATACGTCGCCGACCGGGGTAATGATCGGGTGCTGCGGTTGGCGGCGGGCGCGTCGGCGCCGACGACGCTGCCGTTGACGGGACTCCAAGGTCCCGATGGTGTGGCGGTCGACCCGGCGGGCAATGTATACGTCACCGAGTTGGGTACCGAGCAGGTGAAGATGTTGGCGGCGGGCGCGTCGGCACCGACCATGTTGCCGTTCACCGGGCTAAAGGATCCTCAGGCCTTGGCGGTCGACCCGGCGGGAGATGTATACGTCGTCGACTGGGGTAACAAATGGGTGGTGATGTTGTCGACGGGCGCATCGACGCCGACCCCGCTGCCGTTCACCGGCCTGAAGAATCCCCAGGGTGTGGCGGTCGACTCGGCGGGAGACGTATACATCACCGATCTGGGCCCCAATCCGGTGGTCAAACTCCCGGTCGGCTGACCCCCGCTCCGCGTAATTCGGGAGTTCCGCCGACCTGTATGCGGGCGTCGTACGGACCGAGTACTCGACAAGCCATCGGTCAACCGATTCGTCGTTGTGGCAGAACATGTCTCAGTAGATCGGGGCCTGGGAGATCTAAGCCTGGATCCACCGATGGGCTTGTGCCTGTCGGTGTGCGATGAATGAGCAAAGTGCCCTTCGAGCTGGGATGATCGCTGTTGTCTAGGCAGTGATCGGTCCGGTTCAGAAGGGCACTTCGGGTGCAAGTTTCGCATAGGTTCGCCGCGGAGTCAGCGGTGTTCGATGATCAGAGTCTGGTGTCGCTGGCCGGTCTGGTGCCGGTGATGCGTCTGGCCGAGCAAACCGGGCTGGGTGAATTGCTGAGGCAGAAGGTGGCGATCGCCGAGCCGCGGATCCGCTCCGGGTCGGCGAACCCCGGCCCGAAGCTGGCGACGCTGATCGCGGGGATGTGCGCCGGCGCGGACAGCATCGACGATATCGATGTGCTGCGCAGCGGCGGCATGAGCACGGTGTTCGGCCAGGTCTACGCGCCCTCGACGATCGGAACCCTGTTGCGGGAGTTCACCTTTGTAGAACGCCTGCTTCGAGAAGCCCAACACCCGGCAGGCCACCGCCACCGGGATTCGGTCAGCGGCAAGGTCCAGGACCAGCGGGTACATCATTTTGGGGGCAACTCGCGAGCGAAGAACGCTGCCGCCCGCCGCAGAATCTCGTTCTCCTGTTCCAGCAGCTTGTTACGTTTACGCAGTTCACGCAGCTCGTCCGACTCAGCACGGGTTACCCCGGCGCGGTGTCCGTCCTCGATGTCGGCTTGTTTGAGCCAGCCGGCCAGGCAGCTCTCCGATATCCCGAAATCCTTCGCGACCTGCCGCAGTGTCGTCTCGCCCTTGCGGGCCACGGCGACCACATCACGACGGAATTCTTCGGGGTAGGGCTTCGGCACGGTGACGCATCCTCTCACAGCAGAGACCGAGCAGTCTCTACAGGTTGGGAGTCAACCGATGCCGGGGCAGTCCCCGCACCCTCACCGCCGCCCGCGCCTACATCGAGGGAGGAGCCGGGCAGTGACCAGCATCGAATGGACTGAGGTGACCTGGAATCCGGTCACTGGGTGTGACCGGATTTCCGAGGGATGCCTCAACTGCTATGCGCTGGCGATGGCCAGGCGGCTCAAGGCGATGGGTGCCGACAAGTACCAGCGTGACGGTGACCCGCGCACCTCCGGACCAGGGTTCGTGTGAGCATTCATCCTGCCGCTCTGGATATCCCGGCACGTTGGCGCACGCCGCGGGTGGTGTTCGTCAACAGCATGTCCGACCTTTCTGTCGGGGAAAAATTCGATTCTCTGCACGTTTACGCAGTTCGGGAGCGATTTTTGTGTGCGCAACAGATGTCGTGCACGGACTTGATCGGGAGAATGTCGTGAGCGCGTCGAAGATCGAATGGACTGAGGTCACGTGGAATCCGACGACGGGATGCGACCGGATTTCGTCTGGTTGTGACAACTGCTATGCGCTGACCCTGGCCAAGCGGCTCAAGGCCATGGAGATTTCGCTGGTAGCAAAGGGGAAACTCGACGCGGGGAAAGCCAAATACCAGAACGACGGTGATCCGCGCACCAGTGGTCCTGGTTTCGGTGTCGCTGTTCATCACGATGTGCTGATCGAGCCGCTGCACTGGCGTAAGCCTCGAATGGTTTTCGTCAACAGTATGAGCGACCTCGGGCATGCGCGCGTTGAGCGAGGATTCCTTGAATCGGTTTTCGCTGTCATGGGAGTAGCCCGCCAACACACGTTCCAGGTGCTGACCAAGCGCCCTGGTCGTGTGGCAAAGCTGTTGTCGGACAGTTCATTCCGTGAGCGGATGGCGGAGTCGATGCCGTTCGAAGACGGTAACGGCGGGGACGATGTATTCGACTGGCTCGCCGTCAACGCTTCGTGGCCGCTGCCGAATGTGTGGATGGGAACCTCGATCGAGTCGGACGAATACTGCTGGCGCGCTGACGAATTGCGCAAGACGCCAGCCGCGGTGCGGTTCCTGTCGCTGGAGCCATTGCTCGGCCCGCTGCCGAGTCTGAATCTGGAAGGCATCGACTGGGTCATCGTCGGTGGTGAGAGCGGGCCGAAAGCGCGTCCCATGCATCCGCAGTGGGCGAGTGACATTCGTGACCAGTGCGCTGATTCGGGGGTCCCTCTCTTCTTCAAGCAGTGGGGTGGACGCACCCCCAAGGAGAACGGCCGCCACCTCGACGGCGAGATCTGGGACCAGTACCCACTCCGCCAGCAATAGGCTCGCCCGCGCCGACAAGGCCCGTCCAGTGACCCGATGGACGGGCCTTGTGCCATGTCTGGCCGCCGCGCCAGCAACAGCGGGGCATGGTGGTCCACACCCCACCGACTCACCCAAACTCACACAACGACTTACAGGACACTCAGTCACTTTGGCTGTGTGACACTCCGGCTGAGCCGACATCGCGATTCACCTGGACTCGGCGGCTGACGGTGGTGACAGATTGACGTTGGCGCGTAGGTGCTAATACGCTGTGATTTGCGAACGGATGAGTTGGGGAGCCATCATGCGGGTCTGCTGCCTGCGGTGACCTGTTCGACCGGCTCAGCCGATATGGCCCCGACAAGCGATCTGGCCGGGTTCGCGTCACGGATTCCCTGCTGAGGGGCAGTTGATCAATCGGTTATCGATGGTTTCGGCGTACCTCTGTATATCGGCGGTCCGTTTGGTGGTCCGGTGCTCGGTTGATGATGCTGCCCTCAACCGTCGGTGACGGCTCGGGTCGTTTGCTACCAAGTAAGCGAAAGGTGCAGGTGGGTGATGTCCATTCCGACACTCGATGACGTCTTTCTCATCAGATCCGCCGACGGGGCAGAGACCACATCCAGCGCGTCGAAGGTCTCTGGCTAGCGTAATCCGGGGCCTACTGTGTGAGGCGACGCAGCGATCGAAGGACGAGGGGGAAGGACAACATGGCTATCGCGATAACAGCGACGCGTCCGGTGTCCGGAGGCAGCGCAAACGCGGTTCGCATCCCTGCGGTGCCACTCGCCGGGGCGGACGAAATGATTATGGGCATTTGCGGTACAAACTGCCCGGAGTGCGGGTTGCCGTGCCTCGCTATGGTGGCCCATTCCCAAGGTCAGCATGGCTGCGCGAACGGGCATTCGTGGTAGACGAATCCAGCGACAGCTGGCTGTCAAGCGCCGGCAAACAAAGGGGAAGGATTTCAATGATGAGCGAGAATAAAGACTTCGTCCCGTCTCCGCCGTTAGGGCCTACCGAAAATCCCGATAGTCCCATCGTCCAGGAAGCCGACGCGGTAAGCACCGCTGGCCCGCAGGAACCCGAATCGAGCCTATGCTTCTACGACAACCAAGCGTACGGCGAAGGCTCGAGAATCTGCATGCTCGGTGAAGTTCACTACTGCAGCTCGGGAAGTTGGGTTCGCACTGGCCTCGCATGCTGACAAGATCAACAAAATGGTAACCGGTAACAGGGCGAAGCCGTTGCTCGGCATCAGCGCTCGTCCCGTCGAGCATCGGGAACTGGTCGGTCCACTCGCTCCAGATGCTCAGAATCGGTCGCCGAGCTGAGCTTTGCGATGGGTGTCGCGATCCCAAGTCCTCCGCTGTGGCACGTGCCTAGTGGATCGCCTGGCACCCCAACATGGTTCACCACACGACCCGGGAAACTCCAGCCGACACCCCCCGATCGCGCTCGTCCGAATAGCTACCACCGTTGATGACCCTCGAGGAGTGATCTTATGACGGCACCGGCAGCGGACCCGATTCTCGGATTCTGGAGATACAAGAGTGGAGTCATCGGGGTGAGTCGTGCGCCGGACGGCTTTATCGGGACAGTCCGCCGAGAAATAACACTCGTGCAGTGCCCGCACAAAGTTGGGGAGGTGATGTGGAAGATAACTCGCTCCGGCGGAGACTACACGGGAACCCATCTCGGCTGGACCCAATGGGATGACTGCGACGCTGAGCGAGTACCACAGACCGCTCAATGGAGTATTTCAGGAGAAGCGGGTGACACGCTTAAAGTGCATGTCACGAGCGGCGACACCGTTCGTGACTACGATTTTCAGCGCGAACCTTCTCAGGCTGTACCCGTCGGACCAGGTGACCACGTCTGGTATTGGTTCGACAATTCCACCCAGACACCCCACACGTCGCAGGCTGCGGGAATCCCGCGGCTGGAGTGGTTTCCGAACGCCGATCCAAACGACAGCACCGATTACCAGGGGCACGGAAAGGAGATCTTCGAATACACGTTCCTGGGCAACGAGATCAGGCGGGGCCAGCCACACATGAAAAAGTTCCCGGGCACCTACGCCTGGTTGGACAACAACCCGGGCAACCTGACCGGTGTGCAAAACGGCACCGACTTCGGTCAGTACAACAACAAGTTCAACTGGCACAACTTCTTGATCTTCCCCTCCTTCGACGTCGGCTATGCCGCGATCGCCGCCTTCCTGCGGCAAGACAGATGGAAGAATCTGACGATCTTGCAGGCCTTCCGCGACTATGCGCCGGCCGAGGATGGCAACGATCCGGATTCCTACGCGACAAGTGTGGCCGAGGAAGCGGGAGTGACGACAGATACGCTGGTCGGCGACCTCACCGACGACCAGATGGCAGCCGTGCAAGCGAAGATCACACAGATCGAGGACTCTCGCGCCGGCGACACCTACCGCTATGACTCGGCCGATCTGCCAGCCGCGATCAAGCAACTTCTGCCGTCTTCGCAGTGACGGGCGTCGACAACTATCGCGAACTACGGTTGGGCACAAAGCGGCAGGGAGTAGCTCGTTTTCGGTGACTGTTGATCATGCTTTGAGCTGGTGAGACGTGGTGGGGGGCTGTTGTGGGGGTTGCCGAGCTCTTGTCGTCGGGTGTGGGGTTCTGGTGGTGGAGGCGGCGATGCCGTCGTGGCTCGAGGAGCTTGAGCGCAGGGAAGCGGCGGCCCGGGAGCCGCACACCATCGAAGCCCAAGCCGACACCGCCGGGCTGACCAGCGGCCAGCGCCATGGCGTTGACGCCGCCACCCGCTACCTCCGCGGCCACGTCCACTACCTCCGCTACGACACCGCCCTCGCCCAAGGATGGCCGATCGCTACCGGAGTAATCGAGGGAGCAGTGCGCCACACCGTCGGTGACCGCGTCGAAATCGGCGGCGCCAGATAGGGATTGACCGGCACCGAAGCCATCCTCACTCTCAGAGCACTGAGCCAGAACCGAGATTTCCCCAGCTACTGGGCGTTTCACCTCGCCCGAGAACACGAGCGCGTCCACCCGGACAACTACCAGCTCGCGGCGTGATCAACCCGTCCCTCCAAGGGGGGCGACTCCCCCAGTTAGTGCAGTCAACTGAGCAGTGGGGTGAATGGGCGCCGGTTAGCCGGTCAGAGGCGACTGGAACGGACTACGGCGTGTACTTCGGTGAACAGCCACCCACGCGACTTATGAACCTTCCGCGCCATTCCGGGCGAGCACCGATGCGTCGAGTTGGCAAGAAGGCCGCTGGCCGCGAGCTGGACGGCCAGGTCTGGGACGAAATGCCAACGACCGCGCGGACCGCTCGATGAGTCAGGACCGGTTGAGTTCGGCCATGAGGCTGCGGTTGGCCTCGCGAGCGGCGGCGAGTTCTTCGTCGCGCTCATCGATGCGACCGCGCAGGTCGATGACGAGCTGCTTGTGGTGCTCGAGGTCAGCTTGCAATGCGGCGGTGCCAGTGGGTGCGCCGAGCCCGCTCCGTTCGAATGCCTGCTGGCCGAGCAGCTCGGAGAGCCGCTCTTCGAGTTCCCGGATCCGTTGTGCGAGCCTGCGATTGGCCTCGGCAAGGTTCGCGTTTTCGGCGAGCGCGGAGCGATGGCTGATCGTGGTGGACGCCGGTGACGGTTTCTCGATGGCCTCGGCCGCCGCGGTGAGGACTGCGGCGTGCAGGTCTGAGTGGCGGTGGATGAACGATCGGTGCACTCCAGCGCGGGCCGCGGTCGCGGCGATGGTGATGTCGGATCCGTCGTTGTGCATGTCGGCGAGGGCTTTGCGGACCCGCTGGCTGCGGCGGTCGACGTCGCGACGCCGCGCCGCGGTGAGTGGT